>FSRV01000003.1:600000-804682 GCA_900142905.1 Burkholderia sp. GAS332
TAGTCAGTCGGCGACGCCTGCTGCGCAAACCGGCGCAGGATCGAGCGCCAGTCGACAATCGGCTCAACTGCCTGCCCGACCATCGCCTGCAGCCCGCCAGGCAGACCACCGCGCATCTGGGCTGCTTTCGCGGCCTGTAGCACGGCAACCTTCCACTCGGCTTCCTTCACCGCTTTGTCGTCTGCCTTGTACTGACGCACCTCGCAGCATGAAGGCGCGGATTTGGGGCTCGGGGTTGCGTCCGGAGTGTTCGCACCGTTCGCGGATTGCGTTGGGCTATTGCCCCCGGATTGCCCGCCTGACTTGTCGTCTGGCTTCCCATCCGTTTTGCCGCCGTCCTTCTTCCCCTTCTCCCTCTTTCGCGCCTCCTGCGCGAGGACCGAGTAAATCTCTTCGGCCGCCATTCCGGAGAATCGCGGGTCGATCCGTCTCCCGGCTGGCAGAACGAAGCCAGACGAAAGAAGAATCGAATCGACAGCATAACCGCACGCGTCGTTCCAAAGGTCCGGATCACGATCGCCCATGCGCCAGCAGTGACCGTTGGCCACGTGGAGCACACCGCGGGCTAGAACGCCTCGAGCTTCGAGATCGTTCACACCTGCCAGGTATGCCGGGTTGTAACCCACTCGCACGGAGTCCGTCCAGAATGTCTTGCAGGACGGATCCTCCACGACCGCCAGACGAAGCGCCAGCGCGCCGAAGAACGGTTGATCCAGAACAAGCGCGGTACGCTGCTTTGAGATTCGCGGATCCATGCGTACCTCAGGCAACGAGCCGCAGAAGCGGCGTCTGATCTTCCAGCGCCGGCGCCTGATCCTGCATCGGCTCCGGCGCGCCGCCCATAAACGCCGCCATCAGCCCCTCGATCTCCTGGGCTTTGGCAGCGACCTGTGAGCGCAGCACGCGCGACTCTTTGAGATCGGCGCCGGTATGAACGGCAAGGTGCCGGTTCGCCTGATCCAGAATATGCGTGAGCTGCGGATCGTTGCTGAAATTCAGCTTCGGCAGCAACTCGCACAGTTCGCGAACCTGGTTGGTCACGTCCAGCCGGACGTTGCCTTCCGCGTACAGCCGGTCAGCCAGCTTCGAGGTAGCCTCGTAGAGACGGCCTACCAGATCGCTGTTGGCCGTCGAAATGCTGGCCAGCACGTGCTGATCGATCTCGCCCTGCAGCGACGAGAGTACGTCGGCCGGAAGATCGATACCGAACTGGCTTGCGTCGGGAAACGGCAGCACAGCCATCTTGATGCCGAACTTACCGGACATCTGCGCGAGGCTCGGATAGTCCGCTTCGTTGAACAGTCCGTTCAGCTCCGCGCGCGCTTGTTCCTTCAGGTCCAGATAGTCCGTCAGGAAGACCGAAACGGCCAGGTCGAACTCATCCTTCAGCTTGCGCATGTGGTCGGCGAAGTCCATGTAGATCATCGTCGGCAGGAGGCGTACGCCCAACTGATCGTAGTCCAGCGAATGATCGTAGTAGTAAGCGCGGATCCGGTTCCCGATCGAAACGGCTTCCTTGTAGCTCGGCGCATGCTCCGGCATCAGCCGCTTGTTAAAGCGCCCGATTCCTTTGGCCTGGTGCGACTTCTCGACCTCCTCTGTGACCTTCCCGTCGAAACAACGGGCGTGCCATGCGGAGATTGTGACCGAGGACAGCATGACCTTGGATTTGATATCGGTGATGTTCATGGATAACTCCAGAAAAGTAAGGATACGGATGACGCAGAAAGAAAAAAGCCACGACGTGCGGATGCAGGTCGTGGCCAGGAACAGCGGATAAACAGAGGGGTCAGTCGCCCTGAATGATCTTTCCGATCTCTCCGCCCTGCGCGCGGACGAATGCGTCGGTGTTTGCGAGCGTCGGAGTACGACGAAGCGCATCGCGCACAAGCAGAGCGCCGAACTCGCGATGCCCACCACCGATGATTCGGTCCGTGTACGTCAGCACGCGATCGAAGTTGCCTTCGTTGGAGTACGCGGCGAGAGCCGCGGTCACCGCATAGAGCGCCGAGGTGTTTTCCGGGATCGGGGCTGTATCGGGATTGAGCAGGATTGAATCCGGTGATGGAAGCTGCCGGTAGATTCCGAGGAAACTCATGAACTCTGCCGCGGCTTCGCCGCCGACCGTTCCTGAGTACGAGAGCAGTTCCAGTCCCCGCGCCACAACCGGCATCGTCTTTCCGACAAATCCCCAGCTTCGTGGACTCGGCGAGTTTTCGATGTCGCGTCCTCTCTTTGGGACCGAGAGCAGATCCGGGCGGAACCGCAGGAAGGCAATCAATTCAACCGGCACATCGTTGCGAACTGCCCACGCCGTCCAGTCGTTGACCGACGGCTGTAACTCGACGACCGTCGCGAAACGCGAAATGACCGGATCGAGAATCCCCGTCACGCCTGCGTTGTCCGTTCGACGATTGGTGGCGGCGACGAACGTCACGTGCGGCGGGAGGGTATGGGTACCCACGCGTCGGGCAAGCAGCAATTGCATCTTGGCCGCCTGAACGGCCGGCGACGCCTGCCCTAGATCGTCCAGAAACCAGATGAGCGGCTTGTTGCTGTTGACCGCCCGCTCGAGATCGCCGAACGGAAGGTGCGCCGCCGTCGTGCCGTCTTTTGACGGAAACGGCAAGCCCTTGGAGTCAGTCGGATCCTCGACAACGGGATGACTGATGAGCAAATCGTGATCAGTCGCCTGCGCAACCTGCTCGACGATGTCGCTCTTGCCGATGCCCGGACTGCCGGTGATGAGTACCGGCAGCCGTGCTGGAACGAAGGCTGTCAGCAGTTCGATCAGTTGAGCCGGATTTAAAGTGGGTCGCGTGGCGACCGGGGATGCAGGTGCGTTCATGGGTTTGCCTTGGAAAAAGAAAACCCCACACGAACGACGTCCCGCAGGGACGTGGTCCCTGTGGGAAAGGTGGAATGCCGTGATACGGCGGATCGATGCGTCGAGGGACGCGGAAGAATTGAGTACTACGGTTTCGCCTGTGCCAACGCAAGTTTCTGCGCGGCGGTGATTTTCGCTATCGGCACGCTCGTGCGACGCTCCACGATCATGCACCCGTAGAGGTCCGCAAGAGTGCGCGCCTGCGTGCAGAGGATCAGTGGCTCATCGTCACTGACCGGCGACGGCGACCGGTTACGCCACACATTGATCGCGTTCTCAACGTCGGCGATCGTCACATGTGGCTCTTCAGGTGGTGCGGGCTGCTCGTTCATGGGATACCTCATAATGAGTCCCACGAACAACGCCCGAGGGGACGTGTTCCCGACGGGGCAAATTGGAGCCGGAAACCGGCAGTTCGATGCGTCAGGGACGCGGGTGATACCTGAAGTCTAGGGCCGTACCGTCCTGCCACTCTGCAGAAAGGTCTGATTTTCGACCCAGCTTTGAGCGGGCGTGCAAACCTGTAGCTCAAAAAAAGCCGACGCGTGAGCGCCGGCCTGTTCAAACGTTTATCAGAACAAGGACAGGGACCGCTCAGCGTCGAGCCGGTTCTCGATCTGCGTGCGCAGTGCCGAGATGCGGATCCGATACTGGTGGTCTCTTTCGTCAGCGGCCCCGTTGTGCTTCTCGACGATATAAATGAAATAGCCCGCTCTCGCCGGACCCCGCCAACCTGCCCATTCGGCGAGGACCTGCTGTCGAACGGTCGGTTCACACGCGAAGTACGCGGCCCGCGCCTCGCGCCAGTGCTTCGCTTCGAGGTCACGCATACGCTGCTCGCCAGCGAGTGCCATCCGCTCCCGACGCTCTTTTTCAACTTCCACGTCGTTCAGCGGCGCCGGGACAAACTGATGGGCGAATAGCGGGTACTCCCGGTCAATCTTCGCCTGTGCCCGTTTGTGCCGTCCAAGATAGGCCGCCTCCTTTCGCGCGGTCCATGTCAGGGGCTCGAAACGCAACCTGCGATCAAAACGCATATCGGTCTCCAGAAAAAGAAAAGCGCCCGTACAGGGCGCCGGAATCAGGTATGAAAAAGCCCTTCGAGCGCAGATGCACAGGAAGGGCCAGTAACAGGAAAACTACGTTCGGAAGTGGAATGGGTCTCGCGGTTTATTGTCCCAGCAGACGAACTGACCACGCTCCTGCAATCTTGCGCTCCATTTCAGCGACCAGCGTCGCGACGGTTTGCTCAATTCCGGCTTGAGATATGTCGACAGGAAAGATCGCGTAGCTGGCAGCCAGTACATTCTCACCCGCACTCGTGAAGTCAGCATTGGTGAGCCACCACCGCTTGCCCTCCTGATCGAAATTCAGCCAGATGCTGGCCCGCTTCGGCGTGACAACGGTCTCGAACGTCCTGGTGAAAACATCACTGATTCTGTCTTTTTGCCAGCCGAACTGCGCGAGGCAATCAACAATCGCGTCTTTCATGATTCACTCCCGTATCGATAGCCGAAGAGATCAGGCTGCAAGCCGCACGTCCAGGACGGCCCTCGCGTACGCGAGCGTTCCATCCCTTGCCTTCAGCTTGCGCGCAAGACCGCGGGCCGGGTTCACCAGCAGGTAGACCCTGCTCGCGCCCTTCCGCTCGCTCCTGATTTCGGAGAAGCCATCCGCGATCGCCCGGTCGACGAACTCGGCGCCGTTGAGCACAGAACCGTCTTCCACACGAAACTTCACGGTCTCCGCCTGCTCACGCGCTTCCTTCGCTTCGCGCTCGCGATCCTTCTGCGCTTGCGTCGCCACGGCCTGCTGCTCCCATTTCGCCTGCTGTGCTTCATCGAAGCCGCAAAGTGAGAAAACGGCACGGCGTCGACCCAACGGTTTGAGACCGCGGATCTTCACACCGAGCATCTCGCGCACCACCCGTTTGCTGAGTTTGTTCCAGTCATCCGCAGTATCGAGCACCGACAGCAGGTACTCGACGTTGCGCTCAGCGAGTCTTGTGGCAAAGCGGTTCGGCCATTCGTATGTCGACCGACCGTGGTCGAGGAGTGCCATCTGGCGCTGCAGCTGATACAGCCGCTTGCTGATACGAACTTTGGCGAACTCGTCCTCGGCGCGATTGAGATCCTCGGAACGTCTGTTGTCAGCCACCAGTTCGCGCAGACGCGCGGCGAGCTCCGACACTGGCGTTCCGACATCGAGCGCAGACATGAAACGCTCCGGTAACGGCAGTGCCTGCAGCAAACCGAGCTCATACAACCGGTTGTCGACGGCGAGCGGATCGACGTCGGCCGGCAGCACCTCCATGGCCGCGATATACGCAGGCGCGGTTTCGCTCGAAAGCGTGATCTTCGCGTGCCGAAGCACTTGCGCCAGCGCCGCCCACTTGCGCGGAGGCAGAGCACCACGCAGTTCCGGCAGATCGAGCAGCGGCCGCGCCCATTCCAGGTCATATTTGAATGGTTCTTCCATCGCGCGGTAGTCGGCGATGACCGATTCTGGAACCGGTCGATTAGCTACAAGCGCGTATGCGACATGCACCGCGTGCCGCCCATTCATCTGACGGCTAATGGGTTCTAGCGGACCGTTGAACCCGAACCCCAGCCGCTCCATCGCTGCCCGGTGGACGCAGTTTGAGAACTGGAAGTACTCGCCGTGAGCTTCGGCGGCTGTTTTTTCTGCCTCGATCTGGCTGGATGAAAACAGTAATCGCACGTCCTTGCCCAGGTCGAAGAGCGCCTGGAAGCTCTCCCAATGCTGCGGACGCACCTGCCAGGGTGCGGCGATCCCGCTGCCCCTGTCAAACCAGGCGATTGCGACCTCGTCGACGAGCGCCGCCGCGAAGTCTGATGCCGATTGCGTGTGACGGATTGTCAGCGCGCCATTGAAGCGGGTGACTGTCGCCGGCACGCTGTCGCGGGAAAGCTGGACGTCGGCGGTGGCCACCGTCTGCAGCGTTGGTTCGGTCTGGAACAACTGAAACACTTCAATCAACGTCTGAAGTGTGAACTGGGAAATCGGTGTGGTCAGGGTGTACATGCTTGACTCCTCGGGAAAAATGGAGAGGCAATCACCCCGTGGGGCGATTGCCCCAGATGGGAAAGGATGAAACTGGTGGTGCTCAGTCGATATCGAGCAGCCGTGCGACGACCGCCGCAACCGTCCAGGCTTGCGAACGGGATAGTGATTTGATGCGCATCAGCGGGAAGCTCTGCCAACGGCCGCTACCTGCGCCGTCTTCAACAAAACGAACGAAGTCTGCCTGGATGATCCAGCCTTCAGACGTGCCGCGCTCCACCGAAAGGCTCAGCCGGCGGCGTCGGACGAAGGTATCGGGCCATTCAGTCGCGGACCGTAACCCGTATTGTTCTTCGTTGGGATCATCGACGATGTTAGCGACCGAGACCCATTCCGGTTCAATCTCCGTGCGGGAAAGGGCCTGTTCGACCTGACGGACGACATCGATCACCGATTTTCCGACCGGATCGAATGGCGCCGCCGCAAGCTCGACGGGTAAATCCATCAGTTGGGACATGGTGGGGTTCCAGAATGAAAAAAGGCCACACCCGAAGGTGTGGCCTTTGATTGATGGCGGGCTGCCCGAAGCAGCCCCGAGTCAGTTTTTGGTCTAGCGGGAAACACGAGAATGACGACGCTCGCGGTCCGCCTTACGGCCCTGATTGGTCATGTATGAGCCATAAGCACACACCGCCAGACCGATAGCCAGTGCAAAAAATGCGAAACCCATGTTCACTCTCCGTTCATGGAATCCATGCCTGCTAAAAACAATATCACAAACAGAACCAGCAGTATCGCGATGCTTGAGGCAGCCGACACCGTCCAGACCTGCAGCGAGTGCCAGTAGCCGACCGCGCCGGCTATCGACGCGGCAGACAGCGTGTGCGCAAAACGCCCGAACTGCTGGCGTTGGTCTTTGTTCCACGAATGCCCGACCTTGAACAGCCGAGTCCGCGCGTGAGGTTCGTCAGGCATAACGCTTTCGCGCGATACCGAGAACGTACCGTCCACCCGGGCGTCGAGCCTTAGCGTTGCGCCGTCAATCTCCGCCGTGACTGCCGGCGGCGCTTCAGACGTCGCGAACTCGCGCAGGATTGATGCGAGCCGCTCGGACGGCACAACGTTGTCCACCTGCTGGATGAAGGTTGCCCGGTCTACGATGGTGATGCCGGACGGGTATTCGACACGGATTTCAACGATTTGCATCGTTCCTCCTATCGCCGTTCTGCGTCCAGACCAGCGGCGAGCCGCAGGCCTCCCAGCAACGCGTCGTACCCGTCGCGGGACGACAGTTGCTCGAGCGGTACCGCATTGTCGCCACCACCCGACAGATCGGAGCGGCCGCGGCGCGTGCGGAACGACATCGCTACCGATTGCCGGGACGGCGAATCGGCAACTTCCAGCATCACGGCGGGAGTACGGAGGGTTACACGACAGCCGCGACCGCGGCGTGCCGACTCGGCAACGATCTCGTGTTCGCCGGAGCGAAGGCGAAGATCGTGGGCCACGCGGCGCAGCATGCGCGTTGCCTGGTCCGTGATGGCGGCGTCGGTCGACGCGCCCGCACTGCGGCGATCGGCGTAGAACAACTTGGGGATTTTGAGCATGTATGACTCGCGAAAAGAAAAAAGCGAGGCTCCCTTTCGGAAGACCTCGCTAGGCAGGAGAAGTCCGGCGGATGCCGGCGGGTAAATTGCGTTAGTGCGTGACGCGCAGTCCCGAGTTGGTCGACACGAGAAGCACGTGGTCGCCCGGAGAAAACGGCTGATCATCCGGTTGCGCGACAACCAGCGTCCGACCGGCGTTCGTACGTACGATGATCTCGAGCCCTGCGTGATGCGACAGGGCCGACGAGACCTTCTGCGTTATGAAGCCGGAAGCAGCTCCGGCGATGGCGCCGGCGATGTAACGCCCGTTGCCGTTGCCGATAGTGCGGGTGCCAAGGAGCGCACCGACGCCTGCGCTCAGGAGGGAAGTCAGCCCGGAGTTATCCGAACTGGCCTCGATCGTGATGTTGCGCACGCGAACGACTGTGCCTTCCTCGAGACTGCCCGCACGCTGGACGTCATACCGCTGGTACGTGTTCGGAGAGCCGAAGTCGGTACCGGCGCATGCCGTCAGGAGGGAAAGAAGAACGATGCTGGCGATGAGCTTGATCATGGTTGCCTCTAAAAAAGAAGGGCAACCGACCCGTCAGGGAGGTTGCCCTGACAGGGAAGAAAAAACGCGAGCGGTGTTTTGCCCGCAAAAGCGCCGAGGGATCGGCTGAGAGAACTGACACACCAGCTGGGCCGGTGTGGTGGGGTCGATGCGCAAATGCGCGTGGAATAGGATCAGTCTACGGTCCCGGGCCGTTTCAGCCCGGTGGAATCATCGCCGAATGGCTGTCCCTTTCGTCATTCGCCACACGTCACCTGGCTGGTTGTCTCTAGTCGACGGTAGTGTAGATACGCGTCGGTGCGACCCCGGGGAGAACAAAATCCGAGATGCGCCCCGCCCTGACGTCAAAGAGAAGGCGTTCCAGGTCACTCAGCCGTTGGGATGGATCACCCCGATCGCCACCCTGGCCTATCTCACCAAGCAGCAGTTGTCGCGCTTCGACCAGCCTCGCGACGGCACGCCGTCGCGGCACAAACATAGTTTCCATCGCGTTACTGCGGAACGGATCCCGGCCCGCACGGTTATCAGAATCAGTATTGACCTGCACGGAACTTTCGAATTCCCAAAAAGAAAAAGCCGCCCGGTTGATCGGGCGGCTTTTGTCAAATGGCTCTATGCATCGCGAGACGTCAGGGACGGGAGGAACCGCCACACCGTCGGGCGTCGGAAGAGGGATGTCACTCCTTGTGGGAGCGACATACTTCAACTTTGCGCCTTTGCCTTGCGGCTCTTGCGAGCCTTGGGTTCAGGTGCGGACGGTGCCTCGTAACCGAAGCGCGCCCATGCCGCTACGTCGATGGGAATCGGGTTTGTCCGCCCGGTAGCCAGGTTGACGAACACGCCTGAAAACGCCAGCGTCCCGGTTCGAAATAGCGTCCATAGCAGGTTGTAAGCCTGCACCGATATCGCCTGATTGATGACGAGCGACTGCTTGCGCAGAGCGTCCGCCATGCTGCATGAAGGGGTGTCGTCGCGCTTGTCATTCTTCGCGTTCAGCAGGTCCGGAAACAGGTCGCCCACATGCGGCAGCCTGTCATGTCGTGCCTTTCCGAATTCACCCAGAATGACCTGGCCGCGATCCGTCTCGTTGCCACAATCGAGGTAATACGAACAACGCCCCCGCTTCGCCGCCTGAACAATCGCGTGACGCGCGCGACGTGAGTCGACGCATCCAACGACCAGATCTGCATCGAACCTGACGCTCGAATCCACCCTCCGCGGCTCCGCGTTCCAGCGGGTCCCCATCAGGTTATTCAGGCGGTTGACCAGCAGCAGTGCCTTGTGCTGACCAACGTCGTTCGGATAGAACCCCTGCCGACCAACGTTCGTCTCGCTCACGGTGTCGTCGTCAAACACAGTGCATTCGATACCACCCGGATGCCCCAGTTCAACCATCGCATGGTGCAGACGCGCGAGACTCGGAAGAAATGCGCTTCCGGTACCGCCCGCCCCCACAACAACGACCTTCCACGCCCGCTTGACCATCTCCTGCGGAATGGAGTGCGTGATCGTCTGGCTCATCGCGTCACCTCCGCCGAAAGCGCCTTTGCCCATGCCTCGGGGGTCGTATCGATCCTCTCGAAGATCCCTTTGGCACACAGCCGTAGCGCCGTCGAGGGCTTCCGATCGCAATCGCCAAGCACGAGCGCGAACTTCACGTCGTGTCGGTCGTCCTGATTGTCGGTGCGCGAGAAGAAGGCTTTCCCCGTGCCATGCGAATGACAGTCCACTACCACGCAATCGCCGTCTGCAAGCGACGGCCGCTCATAGACGAGGTGGCCGGGTCCGTGCGAAATCGACGGCAGCGCAACGAGTCGAAACTCGAGCGTCGCCGCGTTCCACACGATCCAGGCACCCGCCTCGTTGGGAAGCGCTCTGCGAGCCATCTGCAGAAATTCTCCGACGAGAGCGGGCGGCACCGGACCACACAGCAGCTCTGTTTTCTGTTCGACGGCGCCGTACGGGATTGCAGTATCCACCTCGTAGCGCGCGATGCGCCTGACGACGTGGATCCACGACCGCGCAAGTTCCAGATACACGCCGTCGGCAGCGACAAGCAGCCGCTCGCCCGGGCCCGCCATGGCGGCCAGTGGTTCCCGTGCCGGCACCATCACCGACGGAAATGAGCGCTGAAGGACAAAATCGACAGGATTCATCGTTGGCTCCAGATCTTGCCACTGATCAGGTCAGCCAGCGTCGCCTTGACCGGAACCAGAACCTCGAACGGATACCCGCCTTCGAACTTGCCGTCGAGCATGTCGCGCCAGAACGCAAAGAAACCCGCTTCGTAGTCGACGCGCTTGCCTCCCACGTTCGGATGGGTGAAGGCTGAATTGAAGAAGCCCGACTCCCAGCCATCTATCGACGCCACATCGATGCGGCGCGGAACGTGCGCCGAACCAATACAGATCTGGCCTTTATCCCAGGTGTTGAAGTACGGTGGCTCGAAGAGCTCCGAACCCGGGACTGGCCGCCCCGGATCCTTCAGCGCGAACACGCTGAAACCCGATGCCGCAGCTCGAAAGACAAGGCCCGGATGCCACACAACGGCGTTGCGCTTGCCGAACTCCTTGCAGTCGAAGAACACCCGGCGGGAAGCCGGAGCGCACCACCACAGCACGGCGTCAGGCGACACCGCAAGTACGGTCGGCGGCAGAAAATCCGCCTTCGGTGCTGCATTCCGGTCCAGATTACGCAGGGTCTCCAGCAATGCGTTGCGATCAAGCGGGCGTCCAGCCCCAATCAACGGGCGTGAAGTCCGCGGGTCATGGGATACAGGATGGACGGTCGCAAACTGATCGCCCTTGGTTCCTGAGTAAAAAAGAATGGCAGACGACAGTTGCACTTCGCCGCCGGTGTTGCCTTTTGCAATACCAGTCATGAGATGTTCCTTCAGATAGTGAGGAGCGCCAGGAGGCGATCAAGATGGGAAAGGATCTGGAATGCGAGCGCCCAGTCGGCGTATTGCCGGCGTATAGCGCCGCGAGTCGAAGCGAAGGGACTGAAACCCGAGTAGTACGTGTATTCACCACTCTGGGATTCCTGCTCGAAGTGGTCGTCGAGCAACTCGCCAATACGCTCGCTGTCGGTCAGCGCGATGCTGCAGGCCGAATAGGCAGGACTCCCATCGTGCGCATCCTGAAAGAGATCCCGCTTGCCGGCGTGCCGAAGCAACCGGGTAAGCACGATCAGTTCAGTACACACTCGACGGGCCATCCCGCGGCAACGGGTACGCAGCTTGAGAAGCTCGCACTCGCTCAGCTGCGGGTTCTTGCGCCGCCGCCCAGGGATCGAAGCGGGCTTGCGGATCTCATCCGGGTAAAACTCGGGCTTCACCGCTGACGGCAGATACCGGTCGGCGTCTTCGCCCTCGAGACCACGATAGTCCGCGATGAACTCGCGCACCTCATCGTCCGAAGCGTTCTCGTCGCCTTCCCAATGCCAGCAGGAGAACTCGCTGAGAAACCAGCCAGGCGTGCGCACAAACAACGTCTTCCAGGATGCCTGGTCGACGAGCCTGAGCACACTCGGCAATAACAATGGGTGAATCGCGCCAAGCGCATCTCCCCTGGCCCCGATGACATAAAGATGTTCTTCGGGAAGTTTCATAGCCAGATGCAGCGGTGAGGTCGGGGTGAACTCATTTCTCTCGTACTGATGCGCGATTGCATCGTGTACCGCGTTCGAGTCCATTAATTCGGCCCCGAAACAGAGACGCTGCATGGTAGGAAGCTGGCGCTGCACCCAGGCATAGAAGGCCTGCTGGAATGCATCGCCCGCGTCGACCGGGTCATTGACGTCAGCCGCACGCAACGGCCCGTACTCGAACTGCGCAATGACGAGGTCAACGAAAGGCGCTTCCTCGCGGTGGCGGACCTTCGCCAACGGCGGGATGCCGTCCTGAAGATCCGGCAGCGTCAGAAAATCAGTGGCAGGTCGACGTCCGGCAGCGGCAACGCGTGACGATTGCCACGTCGCGCCGACGCACGCAGCGACGCTTCGATCAACCGATGAAGAATCGAGCAGCATGATTTGACATCCTCGTCATAGAAAAAAACCGCCCTTTCGGGCGGTTCCGTGGAGTTGAAGCCTGAGTCCGGATCGGACAGGGCTTTGAGCAGGGTGGATTTACGCATTGGTGCCTTTGGCCCCAGCTGCACGCACGAATCTGTAGCGAGCGACTTCGCCCGCCATTTCCGGACCGTCGACCGCTGCGGTCGTCAGTTCGGGATACTGGGCCGTGTACAGATCGCGAACCTGATCGGGCGAAAAAGATGGTCCCGGATCCAGAAGAGTCATACCGTTGTAGGCGAACTCCCGAACCAACGCGGCAATATTGATGGACATGACTTATCTCACAGAAGAAGTTGGGAAAGGTCGGTACCGGCTGGCTTGTCTACCACTTGGGGCATCGATGCTTCGGCACCCGGTTTGGTCGTGTCGGCCGAATCTGCCTCCTCGTCATCGTCGTTGGCCGAAGACGGCGCCGGCAATGCCGGTGCCGTCTTCTTCGACAATGCTTTCTGGGCCTTCCCCGCCTGGGACTTCTCAGCCTGCTGCAGGATTGCCGTTGTGGCAGCAACCTGTTCGTCGAGCGACTTATGCGCACTCGAATACGACTGAACCGCGGCGAGGAAACCCTCGTCGAGTTCAGCCGCCGTCGCCGTCAGAATCAGCGGCTGACGCAGAACAGCCTCTTTCGAATCCGCCTGGGGCGTCAGAAACACAACCATCCTGTCGCCATCCATTGATAGCGACAGCACCAGCTTGCCGGTGGTGCGAACCAGCGCTTCAATTGCCTGAAACATGGAAACTCCGGAAAAGAGAAACGCCGCGCAATGGCGGCGTTGAATGGGAAAGCGCGTCGGTATGACCGGAGCGCACGTCAGAACCTGAGAACCTTCGGCACCTTGCTCGCGTAGTCAAAGCCTTCGACGGCAAGCAGGGCCTCAATGACCTCTGGCTTCGATTTTGAGAACACCTTCTTGAAGTTGTCGCCAAGCGCGGCACAAATGCCTAACTCGTCGGCCAGCACCATCATCTCAGACTTGGTAATCAACTCCAGAAACTCCTTGTCGAGCTTCCAGTGCTTCTTCAGGTCCAGCTTGTGGGTTTTGCAGAGCTGCGTCAGGTAAGTGACATCGATCCCGTCGATCGCGGCGAACAGCATCCCGATCATCAGGTTCGCCTGAGCATCGGCGCTTGCCTCCTGCACGACCTCGACGGCCTTGGGCAGGTTGGCAACGGGCGCTTCTGCGCCGGCGATCCGCTCGAACAGTTTGCGAAAGACACCATCGTCAATCTGCCGGGCATGACCACTGAGCACGATGGCGATCAGGTACTGGCGCGCCAGATCATGATTCATGCCGATGTCGGCACGCAGCGCCTTGCGCCACAGCTTCACACGATAGGACTTAACCTTCTCGGATTCAGCCACGACCGTTGCAGACGGGTTAACCGCGGACGCCGTTTTGGCGGATGCAGCACCCGCCCCTTTCGTCGCCGGTTTGCCCTTGTCAGCGGCAGTCTTTTGCGGTGCCGTTGCAGCTTTTTCAGCCTGAATACGAGCGCCGACCTTCTTCATGTTGCAGACCGTATCGAAACACTGACCTCGATAGACCTTCCCCATGGCGTCAGGCAGGCCGCTCACCGCAGCACCGTAGTTAGAGCAGGCATGGCAGGCTTTCGCCTGTTCCAGGCCAACGCCCTTCGGCCCTTCTACAGCGAGTTGAACGCGCGTGTTGTTGTCGCCCGCGCGTACGATGCGCACCACCTGAAACTCATCGCGCAACGGCACCGCGATCGTTTCAAGCTGCTTCTCCGTCTTCTCGTTGAAGCAGGTCCGGTTGGTGCAATTGCCAGTGGCAATCGACTCTCCGAACATCTCCGACTGGGTTGAGGAGTTGTGCGGGCACGCCGCACAGTCCGCTTTGTCAAAGATAGCGGATACGAGGGAGCAGGATGCGCTTTCGATCACCTTCTTCACGTCTGCGACCGATCGCTTTTCTGCGACAACCACAGGCAGTAGGCGATCCTGATTTTCCTTGGACAGCGCCGCAAGTAGCTCAGCATGACCAAGCAGGATCTGACGCGTGTTCAGGGCATCGAGAACGCCCGCGCTGCAGTTCATCAACGCGAGGCGTGCATCGAGCGTCGCGCGGTTCCATCCGAAGATGCGAGCCACCTCGTCCCGATCGCCCTTGTAGATACCGACCAGTTCCGCTGCAGCAACGGCCTCTTCCGACGGTGCCATGTTGGCGCGCTGAATGTTCTCGATGACTGCCATGGCACGCGCCTCGGCATCGCCCACATCCTTGACGACGATAGGCATGTCGTACTCCGGCCCGAGCTCCTCGCTCGCGGCCCAGTGACGGCGCCCACCAATGATGAGTTCGAAGTCGAAGTCCGGTTCGTCGATAGGCCTGACAACGACAGGCTGAAGGATGCCGACTTCCCGGACCGAGGCTCGCATTTCGGCCATTTCGGCTGGGTCGAAATACTTCCGCGGATTGTGTGCGCGCTTGATACGTCCAACAGGATGGGTAGGTTGTTGCATTGCAGGTTCTCCAGAGAGGGAACCTGCCCCCGATCGGGAGTGGTTCCCGATGGGGTTTAACAGCTGGTTGCCAGGCATGCCGGCGGATCGATGCGTCAATGACGCTGAAGGTAGGGCAACGATACAGTCAGGTGTCTCTGCGTATGCAGCGGAAAGACGGAAAAAACATGGCGTCTTAGACCTGCCGCAGGCAAAAAAAAGCCCGATCTCGCGATCGGGCCCTTGCACACTGTACTTCCTGGTGGATCTCTCCACTGAAAACTACTAACTTGCGAAAATAGCCGAGTCAAAACAGGGTCATCTGCTCGATACGATCAAAGATCGTGTTCTCGGCCTTCGCAGCACTCGCCTGCCCGGTCAGCTCTTCGAAAAGGGCTGCTATAGATGTTTGCGCGTCGAACTGCATCTCCGTGCGATCAGCATCGACCGCGACGGCGACGTTGCCTTCCTCGCGTTCAACTGCGTGATGCTGCCCCTCGCCAGACGGGGCGACCTCGGGAACGGTAAACCGTTGCCCCTGTAAGTCCGGAGCCGTCGCTCCCGGTTCATCGCAACTGCCCGGCTGCTCCGCGTACCCGGCGACGATGCTCCTGGCCTCCGCTTCGCGTCGTCGTCTGAGTTTGCGTCCCCAACCAAGCATAACGTGCGCCGGCGTGTACCAGACACCCCATACCTCGAGCGAGAGGGCGTTACCGTGCACGACAATGGCGGGGATACCCAACAGCGACAACTGGACATACGCCATGTGAACACAGCGTTGATCGATATCGACGCAGGTTGCATGCAGGGTCTCGGGGTAGTTCAAACCGGCCTGATGCATTGCCTGGGCCGTCGCGACCACCATTCCGGCCGACCCACACGCCGGCTCCTGAAGGGTGACGAATCCTTTCTCCCGGACGGAAGCAGCGTCGCCCACGGTCATCATGGCCATGAGATACGAGACGCTATAGGGCGTGAAGAATTGCCCCGCGCGGTCGTTCCCCAGCTCGAGCGCCATGAAGATCTCGCCGAGCACGTCGCCCAGACCATGGCCCGGAGTCCCGGGACAGCCCGGATCGCCAATCGCATCCACACGCGTGCGATGGCACATCTGCAGCGCCGCAAACATCGCAGCAAACCGCTGGGTCTCCTCGGGCTTGTACTTGCCGACGATGTCCATGTATCGCTTCTCCCGCGCATCGAACTGAGGTTGATCAAAGCGATTGCTGAGCGCAAGGGCGCACATCTCGATGAAGTCCGAAAACACCGTGTAGGGATCGTGCGAATGCGAAAACTCCCGCATCGACTTGATGAGTTCGGTCTTGTAGGGGTCGCCGCCCATTGCAGCGCGCTCGGCTCGCTGGCGCCGGCTCATTGCTGCTCTCCAGCCGGGGCGCCGATTCCGCCGAGTTGCGTTTCCAACGCCAGCCACAGGCGGTCAAAATCCGGCGCTGTCCCCAGCAGGAGCGAGCGCTCGATATCGAAGCCTGCCCGTGCGAAGACCGCCTTACGGTCAACGACCGGCCGTGCAGCTCCGACGGCGAACTGCTGCCGTGCCTTGGTAATAATGCGATCGGCGAAGACTGAATACGTGCGCCGCAACTCCTCCACGATCTCGCCGGTACCGGGAACCCTGACGGCTGGATCGCTCATATCCGAGAAGAGACGCTTCTCTGTCGCAGCGATTGCGCTGTAGTGGCGCCACGCAGCCGTCTGTGCGTCGATGAAAGTTTCGATGAAATGGTTGTACATGCCTGACTCCTGAAATGGACGAGGCATGCCCTTTGGGGACATGCCCCAGAGGGATAGGAAAAGGTGGGATCGCGCTTGCCTATACGGCGTAGTGCTTGCGCACTCGCCTGCGTCGCTCGGCAAACGGCCGACCGCCAGTCACGGAAAGCGGTGCATGAAACACCAGGTGACGTAGCGCGGCTGTTCGGTAGAGCGGGCTGTACTGGTCCGTTGATCGGACGATCTGCAGAAGCACCGCCGGAGGCAGGCCGTTCGTGTGGAAGATCATCTTCACGAGGCGAAGAATTCGCAGAGATTTCACATGTGCTCCCGTAGCTGTAAGACGGAACCACAGCCGCAACGGGTGTGAGTCCCGTCAGGGTTAAGAATAGGCTCCCGCTGCGCGGGCCAGGTCGATGCGTCGGCGACGCTGTGGATCGACCCATCGTAGCCGCTTGCTTGCTGCAGGGAGGTCCGAATGCGCTGACAAACCGCCCAGCTTTCGCCACGCCCTGGTTATCCACAGAGTAGTTAGCGCGAGTTGCTTGATCTGGCCGTGTGACCTTCTATATTTCAGGGTTTATAGGAACCAGTAGTGTTGAAGGATGGACTCCGATCCCCGACACCGTCTACGCCTGTTCCTCAGGCGTTCGACAACCGCGGACGGCACGGCCTGCATGCTCGTGACGGATGCGGACGGCTGTGCGCACCGGCCACTTAGCCACTTCATCCGGTTTGCCGGAACACGCTATGCGCCGACGACGGTCAGCGTCTACGCGCACGCACTGATCCGCTATTTTTCCTGGTTGATTGCAGGACAACGTAAGTGGGACATCGCTTCCGAGCGCGTGCGTGCGCACTGCATGCTTTTTCTCGGCGAGATCATGCGTTGCCATGCACGCGAACATCGTGGCGGATTTGTCGCTGTGAATACGACGGTCGCCAATTCTGCGCAGGTCCGTGCGTTTCTCGCGGCAGCCCGAGCGTTCTATCAGTTTGCCATCGACGCCGGCTTGTACGACGGACCAGATCCACTTAGCCGCATCCACGAAACTGTAGACGGGGCGACACGTCGGGACAGCCGAGAGTCGTATCCGTCAATGCCGCTCGCAAGTGGCGTTCAGTCGCCAGCACGCGCGCCGGGTGGGCGCCATACCTCGGCGTACTTCGTTCTCGTTAACGAGCGGTGGGTGCCGCAGATTATTGACGATCCGCTATTTGCGCGCCGGGTGCTCGACGCTGGACGACAGGTCGGATGGTGTCTGCGCGACCAACTGATCACTCGTTTGCTCTTCGAGACCGGTGCCAGAATCAGCGAGGTCTGCGGACTAACCTTGGGCGACTGGCACAGCCGCGGACTGCGTTGTGAGGTGAGTGCCTTTAGCAAAGGGAGCGGCCAGCGGCGGGTTAAAACGCTGCGCTTTAGCGAAACCTCGGCCAAACTGTTGCGTCGTTATGTTGACCACGACCGGCGCGCTTCCGACGACTATGGATGGCGTCTGGCTGACTACCTGCTTTGCGCAGAGTCCGCCCCGTGGTACACGAGACCGCTATTTCTGACTGCGCATCACACGCCCCTGACAGCAGGGACATTCCGCGACCTCGCGTGGCGCCCGGCGTGTCGTCAGGCCGGCATCAGCGCAAATATCCATCAGGCGCGCCACTGGTACGTGACGCAGGCGATGCGTGCAATCTACAGCACGATTCCCGATGGCACCGCTCGCGAGCGCGCTATCGACGCGCTCATCGTGTACATGAACTGGCGCAGCGGACGAGCGACCCTTGAGCGCTACGATCATTACTTCTGTGGCCTCAAACATGCAGACGTGCAGGCCACGCTGCACGCGCAGATCGATCGCACGTTACGTTCTCGCCGCGCGGGTTCGGACCGCCCGTCTACTTCTGTAGCGCCGCACACCGTCCCGGATATCCCGGCAGGTCCCGACTGGCAGCTGCTGCAGCGTCTGGGAGGAGGGACCGATGAAACAGAGCCGTGAGCCACGCCCCTACGCAGACATCGACCAGATTCAGGCATTGCCGGATCTTCCGCACCCGATCAGGCACGCGCCAGACACCGAATGTGATGGCCAGACAACGGCTGAATCACGGCGTGTGCCGAGCCGCGTGGTCCACTACCTCCTGCGTAATGCCCGTGGCAAGCCCTGGTATGGCCACCTAGTTCTTGTCGCGCTGGTGATGGCCGCACAGCACTATGAACACAGCTCAATCTATAGCGCCGTGACGGAGTTGCACAGTAAATTTCAACTGATTTTCAGTTATCGATATCAGGGAAGACAGATCAACGACATGACAACCTTCTTTTCCAATCTTGACGGCTACATGAGGCTGTATCTCGATGGCACCGTCGGACGGAATTCGCAGGAGGTCCGTATCAAGTTCTTCCACCATTATCAGGCGGTAGCCAGTGCCGAACTGCTCTGGCTGCGGGGGTTGCCGGTCATTCAACATAAGCGCTACCAGCCGTGGCTGCTTCCGCCTGCGAACCGTTCCCTTCATGATCAGTGGCTCGACATGGAACCCATCGTGCAGGCCCGTCAGCAGCGGCGCAAGGAAGACACCGACGTGCTGATGCAGGTGTATCCCGACATCCGCAGCGAAGCGCATCTACGATGGAACTGGTTCACCCGGTTCCGCAACGCCTATCGTAATGCGCTGGCACAGATTGATTCGTCGAATGCTCCAGCGTGGCCGGTCGAATACTCCTATGTAGATGGGAACTGGCGCCTACGCATGCGGATATGGAGAGTCAAGGACTTGCTCGCGACCTACTCGGGGCTTGAGCTTCCCATCAATGCCGCTGTGCCGCCTGCCGATACGGAGCTGCTTGAACTGGTTTCGATCCAGGAGGTTGAAACTGACCGCGATCTCGACGTCAGCACATCGTTGTGGTTCGCCGATCTGCTACGTTATGCGCCCGAACGGGTCCGCAATGCCGAAGCCACCGCATGGCGCAAATCGTGGGGCTATGCCGCTACGTCGTTCAACTGCCTCAACCCAGGCATTCTGTTCCCGCCTTGGCAGGTATTCTTCAACCGTGCGCAGGCGTGCCTGGGACACGTGCTGGTACCTGTTGAGCAGATTTTTCACGCCTTGACGTTCGGTGTGATGGCTGTCGATGTGTTCACGACCACGGGAGCCCGGCTGAACGAGCTCATGCAGATCAGCCTTGGCCCGAACTGTCTTGTGCGACTGGTACAGCCTGCACCGTTGGGCGCTGCGGATCCCTCACCACGGATCAGGTATCTGTTCCGTCTGATCCCGAAGGGCGAGCGCCGCAATGTTCGTCACGACTTTTTTGTTGGAACGGAAACCATCAGGCTGCTAGCCCAGGTGGGGCAGATTCTGGCTGAACATTACCGTCTTGCCGAGAAAGAGCCACTCCCCTCGGTTCCCTTCGATCCTTTACACCGGCGTGCCCATCGCTTCGGCGTAGAACCTTATCTGTTCCAGTTTGGACATCGACATCTTTCTGCGGTATCGATAAGCGCTTGCCTGCGATTTATCCTGCACGGCATGGTGCTGCGTACAGCCTCGGGCAGAACGGTCTCCCTTCGCCCCCATCTGTTGCGTCACGGGTTTGCCACGCATGCTGTCCAGATTCAGAAGATCCCGGTCGACATCGTGGGTGCCTGGCTTCACCAGAAGAGTGTCCCGGTCACGAAGTACTATTCGCAACCTACCGCAACAATGATCGCCGACGCTGCGGACCGATATCTGGTTTCCATTGCCCGCACGATTGACGTCGAACAGGCCGTCCTGCGCTCTCCAGCCGAACTGCAGGAGCAGTATCGTGATGCAGCGGCCCGGACCGGGACACTCGCCGAGGTTGTCGGTGGTCATTGCGGTGCTCACGGCCTGTGCCAGGTGCAATTTGCGTGCGTCGGGTGCGCGGCCAAGGTGCCGGATCCCACCAAACGGGCGCAGGTTCTACAGCGTCGGGCGTGGGCGGGAAACGAGATCGATTATTACCGGCGCGAAGGTCTGCTTCCTGAGGTGCGCCGTCTTGAGCAACTTGTCGTCGCAGCGGACATCGAACTGAGGGAGATGGATCTCATCGAGCAGTATCGCGCCGACGAGACCCGACACCCCGAGAAGGAGAAATCTGATGTCAACATACCCGCGTCCGTGGCTAGCGCGCATCCACCAGCAGCGCCGCGCACGCACACTTGATCTGGCGCAGCGCACCATCACCATGCTGGAACGTAAGCATCGTCCGGTCACCATCACCACGATCGTGACCGAATCCCGCGAGCTCGACCCGGAAGGACACGGCATCAGTCACAGTGCGCTGCTCAACAATGCAGATGCGCGTCAGCTGTATGAGCAGCACCGCGACTGGCGGCCGCGCCGGCCAGCTCGACACCCGCCTGCATCTTCCTGCACGGAGATGCCACCGCCATCGAAACTCGACCGGGATTTACGTACGACGCGCCAACGTCTTGGCAGGCTGACCAAGGCCGAACTGATCACTCGTCTGCTAGTCTCCGAACGGGCCTATGCAGCCTTGTATAACTGTTCGATGAAGCTGCAGATGCGCTCCCTTGAGGAAGAATGGGAAGCGCTGCAGGCGCAGAAGTTATTCACAGTTTCGCGGGATAAAGTTGTGGATAAAGTTGAGAGAACCGTTGCCAGGCAACGTACTCGTCGGGTAACCCGTATCTGACCCACCTTCCACTTTCCTGCGTGCACCGAATTTGCAGACGCCGACAACCTCTACGGTTCACTGCGGATAGCCGGTATTGTCAGGATCGATAGGGCACGGCGGGATTGTCTGTCATCGACCCGTTGCTGCCCTTCAGTGAGCTTCTCCGAATGTCCCAACCGAGCCGAAAAAGCGGCCGCCCAACCTCCCGACTACGAACTCCCGCCGGAGCCTGAGCGACCAATCGTCTAACGTTTCGCTCTATCCCGACGAACAGGCAACAAGCTTTGCCTGCGGGCAACCTATACTTGTTGTGGCCGCGATCCCCGGCGGCCGTGTTCGCAATCTACGAATTTTCCAGCCCGAATTAGTTGCGATTGAGCTTGCGATGAGCGGGATCCACGACCGTGAGCACACGTTATCTGCGAGTAAGCCGAAGCGTTTTCGATTGCAAGCCCCTATATCTAGTGGAGAATTCTGATGCAACAGAAATTACGTGCTGCGGTTGTGCAATCGGGATCCGTCGTCTTCGATGCGGACAGAACCATCGATAAAGTCGCGACGTTCTCCGCAGACGCCGCGCGACAAGGCACCCAACTTATCGTATTTCCTGAAGCATTCGTCTCGGCCTATCCAAAGGGGCTCGATTTCGGCTCGACAATTGGTGGAAGAACCGCGGCCGGACGCGACGACTATCGTCGTTACTACGACAGCGCGGTCGAGGTGCCAAGTTCCGGCACTCGCCGGTTGGGCGACGTTGCCGCCGAGTACAAACAATACATCGTGATCGGTGTAATCGAGCGGGACCGCGGCACGCTGTATTGCACTGCGCTGTTTTACAGTCCAGACGGTACGATGCTCGGCAAGCATCGCAAGCTGATGCCAACCGCCGGCGAGAGGCTGATCTGGGGCTATGGCGATGGGTCGACGCTCCCAGTTTTCGACACGCCGTTCGGCAGACTCGGCGCGGTCATTTGCTGGGAAAACTACATGCCATTGATGCGTATGGCAATGTACGCCAAGGGTGTTCAGATTTACTGCGCCCCCACCGCTGACAGTCGGCGGACATGGGCATCCTCCATGCAGCATGTGGCCTTGGAGGGACGTTGCTTTGTTTTATCGGCCTGCCAGCACCTGCGCCGATCGGATTGCCCTACCGACTATTCCGCAATCCAGGGTAACGATCCGTCCACTGTGCTGATGAGCGGTGGAAGCTGCATCGTCAGCCCGCTTGGCGAACTCGTTGCCGGCCCAATCTTTGATCAGGATGCATTGCTCGTGGCCGATCTGGACCTCAACGACCTTGCCCGGGCGAAATATGATTTTGACGTCGTGGGTCACTACTCGCGTCCGGACATCTTCCGTCTGCATGTGAATGAAGCAGCGACACCTCCCGTCGTGTTTGAGAAAAACGGATTCAGCAGCGGCTCATGAAGGTCGATGCAGGATTGAACGAATCCCTTTCCCCATTAGAATTTCTATTTCAGTAGCGCCAAGCCATATGGATTGGTCGGAGCCATCGGCCGAAATGGCCATCGAAGTCTCAGTTGCCGCACACATCGCGTTGAAACGAACCTGGCTCGCCTGACGAATCGCGAGTCACCGCCGCTTCGCCGACTGGCGACTCGTTGCTCATCAACAGACGTTCGCCAAACGACCATGAACGACCGTTCCTGGCCGCAATGAGTCCGACGGCGAGCGATCCACTGTGGACATGCAATATCGGCAGTGGTGTGGCGGCTGCGGGTTGCTTTGCGGACATTCACACCGCGTCAGCCGCGAGACGAAATAGGACACCATGTTGGTGACGACAGCAAGGCGGACGAGTGCCTCGAACTGTTCTGAGAGGTATGGCGAGATCGCGGACTGGGCCACGGCCAGCCGGGCGGCACTAAGTGCGTTCGATCCGGGCCGTTCGTGGCGGGCGACTCAGCCCCGGCTGGCTCGCACGCATGCCGAACCCCAAACGCCCGGTCGGGAAAACTGCGAATGCTCAGTGCCCGGCGTCCTTGCGCTTCGCCAACGCCGCCGTGGTCCGCTCTTTCCCCCGCCTCGCGCGCGGACTCGGCCCTGACGCCTTGAACTGACTCGGACTGCATCCGAAACGCGAGTTGAACCACCGCGTGAACGCGCTCGGCTCCGAGAAGCCGAGTAAGCCCGAAATTTCCGAGAATGGCCGCTCGCGCCGTTCCAGATAGCGCAGCGCCAGTTCGCCGCGCACCGCATCCAGTATCGACGAGAAAGTCGTGTCCTCTTCGGCGAGATGCCGGTGCATTGTGCGACGGCTCATGCCCATCTGCCGCGAAACCGTGTCAATCGAACTTCGACCTGAAGGCAGAAGCAGAAAAACCAGCTTGCGCACTTCGTCGGAGAGCGGGACATCGGCTGCTTCATCGACGCTGCCCAGATAGCGGCGCACATATAGCCCCATGACGGGATCCGCCGAAGGCAGCGGCAGCTTGAGGTCGTTGACGTCGCAAACGATACCCGTGAACGTATGGCCGAACTCGACATTGGGCCCGAATACGCGGGCATGGACCGTGCGATCTGCGGGCGGCCCGTGCGTGAAGCAGACCGCTTTCGGACGCCATTCGTCGCCGAGGAAAAAACGCAGCAAGCGGAACATAACCGCGAGCGCAAGCTCTGCGCCCTGGCGCACCGGCACGCCTTGGCCCGCCAGCAGCTCCTCGCGAATGATCGCCACATTCGCCTCCTCCTCGACGCTGATGAACAGCGCCTCGTTCTGTAAGTGGCTGTAACGCGCCGCAGCGTTCAGCGCATGACGCAGCGTCGGCTCGTCACGCACCGCCAGCGCAAGTGGACCGAGATTCGACGCCCGGCGCGTCTCTGCCATGCGCAGTCCGAATGTCTCGACTCCGCTCCTCTGCGCCGACAGTTCGAGCAGCAGTGCAACCCTTTCGGCCGGAATCCTGAGGTCGACCTCGCTCAGACTGTCGGGCGGCAGCCCGACTTCCGCGAGCATGCGATAGGGGTCGAGCCCCGACACGCGGGCAATGTCGGCGTAATGGGTCAGGCTCGCGCTGCGAACGAGTTTCGGCATCAGGGTCTTCCCGCGTTGTCCCCATATGTTAAGAAATTGACCCGTAAAGTCAAGCATCAACGAGGACCCATACCTAGAATCGATTCATCCCCTGCACGACTGGCGCTCAAAGCGCGTTGCAGGTCTCCCCATTGAACGCGAAGGAAGTCTTCTCATGAACACGAATGGCGCCACGGCCACGCCGATCTGCGATCAACTGCGCGCCACCGGAAACTGGAATCCCGCCTGGGACGCCCTTGCCGAACTCGATCCGGTCTGGGCCGAGAAATTCATGGCGATGGGCATGCACACCGTGATGTCAGGCGTGCTGGAGCCGAAGGTACTGGAATTTCTGGCGATCGCGGTCGATGCGTCCTGCACGCACATGTATGCGCCGGGCACACGCCGGCACATCCGCAAGGCGCTCGAGCTTGGCGCCACGAGGGAAGAAATTGCGGCGGTCCTGCAGGCGGTGAGCGTTCTTGGCATCCATTCCAGCAGCCTGGGCGCGCCGATCCTGCTGGAAGAGCTGGCGGCCATCGAGCAGGGAAAAGCCCCGGCCGCCCCTGTCGATTGACCGGTCCAACCCGGCACTACCCACCCACCATAACGGAAGACAAACATGCATTTTCTGGACGATTCCCTCCTGCCTGAAAATCAGGAAAAACTCGTAATTCAGGTCGCGCCGTACGGCCCCCAATGGATCCCCGGCGATTCGGACGATATCCCGGTCACGATGGACGAACAGGTCCAGAAAGCCGTCGATTGCTACAACGCAGGCGCAACCGTACTGCATGTGCATGTCCGCGAAGCAGACGGCACGGGCAGCAAGCGTCTGTCGAAGTTCAACGAGATGCTGGCCCGTCTGTGCGAAGCCGTGCCGAAGATGATTCTGCAGGTCGGCGGCTCGATCTCGTTCGCACCGGAAGGCGAAGGCGCAGCGGCCAAGTGGCTTCACGATGACACGCGCCACATGCTGGCCGAACTGGATCCCCGCCCGGACCAGGTGACCGTCGCGATCAACACCAGCCAGATGAATGTGATGGAGGTGATGACCGGGGCTGACATCGCCGGGACCTCGCTGATGAATCCTGCGCTACAGGCCGCCTACCGCGACATGATCGTGCCGTCCAATCCGTCCTGGCACGTCGAGCACATCCGACGCCTCGTCGAGAACGGCATCCAGCCGCAGTTCATGTTGGGACATGTGGGGCAACTGGAATCGGTCGAGCGCCTGATTCGCCGCGGCGACTACACGGGTCCGCTGAACCTGAACTACGTGGCGTTAGGTGGCGGCGGTGTCTGGGCGCACCCGGCCGACATGCTCGAGTTCGTCCGCCGCACCCCCGACGGCGCCGTGCTCACGCTCGAAACGATGAACCGCAACGTGGTGCCGATGACCACGATGGCCATCGCGCTGGGACTGCATGTGCGCGTCGGCATCGAGGACACGCTGTTCGGCCCGGACGGCGAACGCGCGACTTCAGTGCAGCAGATCGAGAAGATGGTCCGCATTGCGCGCGAGCTTAATCGCGACATCGCCACCGGCGAGGATGCCCATCGCATCTACCAGATCGGCACCCAATGGGGTTCCGTCGACGAGACGCTGAAGCACCTTGGCATGGTACCTAACCGGACGCCCGTGCAGCAGCCCGGATCCGCACGCAAGGCTGCCTGACGGAAGGTCACGAGGCGCGACGCGGCAGCGTACGGCATTGCGCCTCGTTGGCAACCCACGCCCCTCAGGCATGGACACAGATGATGTTCTGGAAAAAAAGCCCCCCTGCCGTTCTGGCATCCCTGCTGATGATCCACCTGCTGGCGCATATCGACCGCAACATGCTGCTCGGCTTCTCGCCGCAGATCATCAAGGATCTGGCGCTTAGTAATGCCCAGTATGGCTTTCTGGTCGGCGCGGTGTGGGTACTGAGCTTCGGCGTCATGGCGATGCTCATGGGAACGCTGGCGGACCGCTTCAGCCGCACCCGCGTCATCGCCGCCGGCGTGCTGATCTGGAGCGCCTGCACGTTGGCCTCGGGTCAGGCCCAGAGCTTCGAGCAGATGGTGGTGGCGCGCTTTTTCGTTGCCAGCGGCGAGGCGGCCCTGGTACCTGCCGCGGTGGCCCTGCTGGCCGAACTCTTCTCCGAGAAGAGGCGAGGCATGGCAATGGGGCTGTTCTTCATGGGGATTCCCCTGGGGGTCGGCTGCAGCTTCCTGCTCGCTGGCTACTTTGGCGCCATGCACGGCTGGCGCACCACATTCCACGCGCTAGGCATCCTCGGCGTCGCCATCGCGTTGCCGCTCATGCTGTTGAAGGAAGACCGCAGCCAGCTCGCATCACAGGAACGCGGCGCACCCTTCCTGGCGCAAGTGCGCGCGGCGTTGCGCATCGTTAGCAGCAACCACGCGCTGAGCTTCACGATCGTTGGCATCGTGCTGGTCCATCTGGTTTTTGCCAGCTTCTCCTTCACCCAGTTGTGGCTCGTCAACGAACGCGGCATGAACGCGGCCATCATTGCTACCCGGATCGGCGCGCTGCAACTGGTGTTCGGCACGCTTGGCGCGGCAGTGGGCGGTGTAATGGGCGATCGCGTGGCAGGGAAGTTGCCGGGTGGACACGCGAGCTTCATGGCACTGCTCGTCGTGATCTGCGCGCCGTTGATGCTGGCATACCGTTTTGTACCGGCCGGGTCGCCACTGTTCTACATCGGCATGTGTGCCGGATTCTTCCTACCGCTGGCGATCTACGGGCCGGCCCTTACGGCCATCACGGGGATGACGCCGCAGAACATGCGCTCGACGGTCACAGGCTTCACGATGCTGTCGATCAATGTATTCGCTTTGGCCATTGGCACCGTGGTCGTCGGTATGGCCGCCGACTATTACATCAAGGCTGGCGCGACCGCTCCGTTGACTGGCGTTCTGGTCGCCACCGACGCGCTGGCGATCAGCTCAGCACTGTTCTTCGCACTCGCGGCGCGCGCCTCACGCAGGCAGCGCGTGGTCGCGATGGAAAACGTACAACCTGTGAGGTCATGAAAATGCAAAACCAACGTCAGAATCTTGAAGGACGTGTCGCTCTCGTCACCGGTGCCGGTCGCGGCATGGGTGGTGCGATCGCCATCGACCTCGCCAGAGCCGGCGCACGTGTCGCGATTTGCGATATCGACATGCCCGCGCTGGAAGATACGCGCGCGGCCGTGGAAGCGGTCGGCGCACCGTGTCTCGCGTTGCGCTGCGACGTATCGTCCAGCAGCGAAGTCGCCAATCTGTTTTCCAGCATCGTCGAGCGCTTCGGCACGCTGCACATCCTCGTCAACAATGCCGCCCTCGTGCCAGGCCGGCCGGAGGATACGGAGCGTCGTAACAGGCACTACGCCTATATCACCACGCCGGTGCCGCGGCAGTCGCTGGGTTTCACCAGCAACATGAGCGACGAGGAGTGGCATCGCTACTGGGATGTCAACGTGCACGGGCTGTTCTATTGCACACGTGAAGCGCTCAGGCTGATGGAGCCGCAGCGCGACGGCAGGATCATCAACATCGCGTCGATCGCCGGCATCTCGGCGATGAGCGCGCATAGCCCGCATTACAGCGCTACCAAAGGTGCGGTGGTTGCCTTCACCAAGTCGGTCGCGGCCGAAGTGGCCGGCGCCAATATCTTCGTCAACGCAATGGCGCCTGGGGGCGTGGCGACTCCCGAATTTACGAAATACTTTGAGGTCGCCGGCGAGGAAAAGCGCAACCAGTTCTGGCAGGTTGTTCCGGCCGGGCGTCTTGGCACGATGGAGGAATACGCATCGACGGTGACCTACCTGGCCGGCGACCACTACCTGGTTGGCCAGATCATCAGCCCGAACGGCGGCGTGGTGATATGACGGGAGCAGCGCGATGAACCCAGGCGATCCCGTCGGCAATCCCTGCATCAATATTTGCAGAATGGATCAGAACGGTGAGTTCTGCCAGGGGTGCTGGAGAACGCTGCTGGAGATAGGTCGCTGGGACCAAATGACGGACCAGCACAAGGCGTACGTCGCGGCATTGCTCGAACGCCGCCGCCGCGAAAAGGTGTGACGCGCGGCAGCGTCCCGCAACCCCATATCAGAGAATGGACGACCGAATGAACGGCTTGATGTTACAGAAACAGTTGTTGATCTCCTCGCTTATCGTGCATGCAGATCGCCATCATGGCGACACGGAAATCGTGTCACGCCGGGTAGAGGGTGACATCCATCGCTACACCTTCCGCGATTGTCACCGCCGTGCCCGTCAGATGGCCAATGCGCTCGTGAACCTCGGCGTCCGTGCGTCCGATCGCATCGGCACGCTGGCGTGGAATGGCTATCGCCACATGGAGCTTTACTACGGCATTTCCGGCATGGGAGCAGTGATGCATACGATCAATCCGCGCCTGCATGTGGATCAGATCGCCTACATTGCCGATCATGCGCAAGACCAATACCTTTTCTTCGACCTGACCTTCCTGCCGTTGGTGAAGGCCATTGCCAGCCGCTGCAAGTCGATCAAGGCGTTTATCGCCATGAGCGACCGCGCGCACATGCCGCCCGATTCAGGCATTGCCAACCTGCTGTGCTACGAAGACCTGATCGAAGGGCATTCCCCCGACTACTCGTGGCCGAATTTCGACGAGGACACCGCCTGCACGCTGTGCTACACGTCAGGCACGACCGGCAACCCGAAGGGCGTGCTGTACTCCCATCGCTCGTCGCTGCTGCATACCTTTGCGGCTGCGCTTCCAGACGCGCTGAACTGCTCGGCACGCGATGTGATCCTGCCGGTGGTGCCGATGTTCCATGTCAATGCGTGGGGGCTTCCGTACGTTGCGTGCATGGTCGGGGCCAAGCTGGTTTTCCCCGGCCCAGCGCTGGACGGCAAATCACTGTACGAGCTCTTCGAAGCCGAACAGGTCACATTCTCGGCCGGTGTCCCGACCGTATGGCAGAGCCTGCTGGCCTGGCTCGAACAAGGCAGCCTGAAATTCTCGAGCATGAAGCGCACCGTCATTGGCGGTGCGGCCTGTTCGCCTGCGATGCTGCGCAAGTTCCAGGACGAATACGGCGTGGAAGTATTGCACGCGTGGGGCATGACCGAACTGAGTCCGCTTGGGACCGTTGGCGCGTTGAAAGCCAGACACTTGGCCATGGGTCCGGAAGACCGTTGCGCCGTGCAAGCCAGGCAGGGCCGTGCGGTGTTTGGTGTCGATATGAAGATCGTCGGCGCGGACGGTCAGGAACTGCCCTGGGACGGGGTGACGTCAGGGGAACTGCTCGTACGCGGACCCTGGGTGGTGCGCAACTACTTCCGGAACGAAGGGGGAAACCCCTTGCAGATCGATGCCGATGCACATGGCTGGTTTCCGACCGGCGATGTCGCGACCATCGACGCAGACGGCTTCATGCAGATCACCGATCGCAGCAAGGACGTGATCAAGTCCGGCGGCGAGTGGATCAGCTCGATCGACATCGAGCACATCGCAAGCTCGCACCCTGCGATAGCGACCGCGGCCTGCATTGCGGCAAAGCATCCGAAGTGGGATGAGCGCCCGCTGCTGCTCGCCGTGAAGCAGCCCGGTGCACATGTGACCGCTGAGGAATTGCTGGCCTTCTTCGAAGGAAAAATCGCGAAGTGGTGGACCCCCGACGCCGTCGTGTTCGTCGATGCGGTGCCGCTCGGCGCCACCGGCAAGGTGCTGAAGAACCAGCTGCGAGAAAAGTTTCAGGACCACCTGCTGGCGTTATAAGTCAGGAGGCGATTTATTGGGATGGTTGTACAGCGACGTATGTCGTTACGGGTTGTTTAAAGCACAAAGACTGGAGACGCAATGAAATTGAAATGGGTTGCTGCGGCCGCACTGGTTGCTACGGGAGGCGCGGCACATGCGCAATCGTCAGTGACGCTATACGGCGTCATCGATTCGGGGTTCCTCTATCAGAGCGCGAACGCCGCGAACTTTCAGTCCAAAGTCAATCTCGGGCATGTCTACGAGCTCAAGGACGGCGGCATCTATTCGAGCCTCTGGGGCTTGAAGGGTACCGAAGACATCGGCAGCGGCTATACGGTCAACTTCAAGCTGCAAGGGACGTTCAGCAGCGCCACCGGGAAAACCGGATTGGCCGACACACCGACCGCCACCGCGATGTTCAACCAGCAGACGACTGTGGGCGTTTCGACTCCGTACGGCTCTCTCGACTTGGGCCGGCAGATTGTGCCGATGATCTATGCGATGGCCGACACCGACGTTCGCAACGCCCAGTACTTTGGCTCGGTCCTGACCGGCTGGCTCGGCCTGAACCAGGCTGCGGGCTGGCAGGGCACCAGCACGAACGGCCCGATCGGTGCGCTCTATGACGACAACGCGATCGTCTACCGGTCTCCAAAGTTCTATGGCGCATCGCTTGCGCTCGAGTATGCGCCGGGCGGCGTCGCGGGCCAGTTCCAGGGCGGCACGCGCGAATCGGCCGTGCTGCAGTACTCGAACTACGGCCTGAACCTCGCAGCCGTGTACTACAACGGACATGACACCAACCCGTTCACGACGACGGCCACCGGCATCGTCACCGCGCCGTCGACCGGCCTGAACAACAACCAGTTCTACTATCTGGGCGCGCAGTACACGTTCCACGGCTTCTCCGTATCGTCGTCATACAGCCGCGCCAGGGATCCCGCGAATACCAGCGGGCCGAAAGGGTTCAACCTGGAAATGTTCTCCGGCGGGCTCGGCTACAAGTTCAGCCCGGTCTTCAAGGTCACGTCGGGCTTCTATTACCTGCACGACAGGAACGTCGGGGCCAATCATTCGGCTGAATACGCGCTGGGCGCCGAATACAACCTGTCCAGGAGCACCCTCGCCTACGCGCAGGTCGGGTACGTCGACAACCACGGCAACATGAGCCAGACGATCACCTACGGCGCGCCGGTTCCGGAAGGCAGGTCGACCACGGCGGCAATGATCGGCATTCGCCACAGCTTCTGATTCCACTCAACACAACAACTCGAGCATTCCATGACGACAAAGAGGACACTCAGGAGCGCCGGTGCCGTACTGTTCGCGCTCGCATCCTTTCATGCCTGGGCGCAGCCGGGCGCAAGCGAAGCGAGCGCCGCTTCGAGCACAACCGCCGTCGCCGCCTCGGGCGGCATGACAGCCAGGGACGTCCGAAAGGCCAATCGCGCGCTGCGCAGGAAGGTCTACGCCGCTATCGTCAGGCACAAGGAGATCAGCGCCGGCGACATCAGCGTCGTTGCGAAGGGCGGCACGGTGACGCTCAACGGCACGGTCGTGGACGCCTCGCAGATCGATAAGGTTGCCGACATCGCACAGGGAGTTCCCGGCGTGACCTCCGTGACCAACAGGCTGACCGTCAAGAAACCTTTCGGAGGCCAGTAAGCGAGGGCTCGGGCAACCGGTGCGGCGGCATCCTCCGGATTCCGGATGCGGCCGCCGCGCTGCATAGACTCAACTCCCAAACTGACCCGGAGCTGCCCTTGAAAATCACCAGAACCTAAGATTCACAGCGTCAGTTTGGGAGATCCTGCATCCGGCGATAACTGTAAAGTAATTGTCGGAATGAGCACGCCGCCTCTGCCAGCTTTCTCACCTGACGCGATCTGGACGAATCCGCGCTTCCTGTAACAGGCTATGGCTCGTGCATTACTGCACCGCACGTTTAATTGAATCGCGACATCGCCCGCGATCGCGCGAACATCGGCGATCACATCCCCGATGACGGCATGCCAAATTCCTTTCCGTAGCAATTCAGATTGGCCGATGAGGATCCCAAGAAACACGACATTGGGTAGTCCGGCCTTGCATTCAACCCAAGTTGTTCCGGTCTCGACGCTGTCAACGATGACGATTTTCCATAGGATCATTTGGGATCGATCTGGAAAATAGCGCGACATGAACCGACCTGCGTCGATCGCTCGCGCCCACGTCTCGATACGCGGTATGTCGTCTTCGGTCGCCGTTCGCACTCGGATTTGCCGTGGCATTGACTGACCTTGGGTGCTGAGAGGTTGCTGGATTATCAGCGATTCACGCACTCAGGTCGACTGACCACTCCTGGCCGATGGACAGATCGCTTCTTGATCGACAGCATCTCACTATGACCGCGACAACTTGATGCATCGGCCGTCCCTATAAGCGCCAGTAGCTCATAGTTCGCCGCAGGGAAATCATACCTTTGACCCAAATGTCGCAGGCTCGCTATAAATGTGGATGGGATAAGCCTGTGGACAGTCCGTCGAATCACAGTCCCGACGTGCCTTTCATCGGCGGCGCCTCCAAATTGAGCAGCATGCCCGTGCGTGCAACTCGTTACGCGCCCTTGGCCGGAATGGTGCGGAAAACCGTATCGCTTTCGACGAAATCTAAACTCTGCTGAATGAGCCCGCGTCGACTGGAAAGCTCCACGATTTGACCCGTCTATTGAACCTCGCCCTGCCACTCGGAAACTCATAATCGGTGTACACGCGCATAACCTTGCGCCTATCCACCACTGAGGGGCTTCATGTTCAAACGGTTTTTCTTCTGTCTTGCCGTGCCGTCCATCCTTTCCGCAGCGACGGTGGTATTCGGCGCAGAGCCGTCGCCACTCGACTACACGCTCGAATACCAACTGGCGGATGGAGGCGGACACCTGGTCGAGAGTGGCCGCGTGATCCTGTCGCGCCGCAATCCCATCCACTTGCAAACCAGTTTTGTTCGCGTGAGCTTCATTTCCTCGTGCCGCCCCGACACAGGCATTGTCAGCGACGAGCCAAAGTGCAAGACCGACACTACTGATGTCGGAAACACCTTGCAGATAGCTCTCGCGGACGCTAAGCCAGATGCGCTGACGCTGGCAGTCTGGGTCGATCGGGCAACACTCGACGGCATGCAGACGATCCAGAACGACGGCTTCGCGACTCAACGTCCGCTTTACCATGGCTGGAGCGATAGCAAGACGTTGACGGTCGCCCCTGGCGCAACCGCGACTGCCGAGCTTCGTGACCACTACAAGCTGACTCTGCACTCTACAAGCGGGAATATTTCTCCGCTCTTGCCTGTTGGGCAACCGGCATCCTGAGCGGAATCCTTATACCGGACGCGCGCGCAACGCTTTCTCTCAGGACCACCATGGCAGAACAGCTCGAACTGCGGGATCGGGACTCACTGAAACTTCGCCGGGTGCATTATCAGACGGGTATCGCCAGCTTCGGCGAGGGCGTGGTGACCGACCACGATCTCGAGACCGGCATCGTCACCGTGATGGACGACGAGGACCAATCCTTCTGGCGCGGCCAGGAAGATCTGGTCGAAGTGATCGTTTAACGCTACGGACAACACATGCGCAAACTGATCGCGAAATTACTCCGCCATTCTCCCCCTGCCCACGTCGAGCGACTGGCGGGCTGGAATTGCCGTCGGCTGATCAAACGAATCGACGAAACCCGCGAACTCGTTGAGCTGTTGCAGGTTCAGGCGCCCGACTTGTTACGCACGCACCCGTGGGTTCTGCTGTGGCTCGAAGACAACGATTCGTTTCTCGTCGAGCTCGCCGAAGCCATCGCCGAACCCCCGCTCACCGTCGACTCGTGCCACCGCTCCGGTATCTGGCTCCGACCGTGGCCATTGCAGCCGCTACCGTCACGCGCGACAAACCCTGACCACATCGAATCACCATCCACAGGTGCAAAGTGACCGATCTCCGAATTCGCAGTCATTTTTGGGGCTCCGCAGCCCTCGTTACAGCCCTCTTCGCCACGTTCTTCGCGGTCTTGATCGCGGCGACAGGCGGCAGTTCGCCAATCTGGGCCGCAGGTCTCGCCGCGCTTACAACGTTCGCGATCGAGTACGCCCGAAGGCAGAAGCTGGCCAGACTCCGATCGGAGTTTGCGCAGTCCGCCCGATCGACTGACTGCCTCGTCCTGATCAACGGGGTCGTAGCGGGTTCACTTCCTGAGCCGGATTACATCGAGCTGCGCATCCAGTCGATGCTCGATCCGCGCAACTATGTCGGCCAGTTCATTGTGCTCGCTCGTTTCCTCTTCATCTGTCTTGCGGCGACTGCGGTCGCAATGCCCGTGCTGCTGTTCTGGTGGCTAATCATCGCCACGGCTCTCGCACCGGACAGCGTTCTACACAACCTGACGCCGTTTTACAGGATCATGGCCGCCGCACCCCCGATTGCCTCGACGGCGCCGATGCTCGGCCAACTGGCCAAAGCGATTCTCGCGATGACGGCGACATTCAGCATGCTCGCGAGCGGCGTGACGCTGTTCTTCTCCAGCCGTTTTCCCATCACGAACGTCTTCCAGCAAGCGGTAGACGAGCGACTGCGCTGCATCACCGGCACCGTAGCCAGGGGGGATGTCGGTGTAACGCGCGCCGTTGCAACCTCATCCGGAAACAGCCCCCGCACAGCGCGCGCCGCCTGAGGACGCCCGTCTCATGCCACTGTTCGAGTACTGGCCCCTGGCGCTCGCCGCTGCCCTCATTACCAAGGTGGTTCGACGGCTGTGCATTCCTTTCGGCGCTCCATCGTGGATCGGGCACGGCGCGCTGGGCGGCACACTCGCGCTTGGGGCCCTCACCGCGTGGTGCTGCCGGGTCGACGAACGACGCAAGGCCCGGGAATACGAAGAAGAATGGATCGCCATAGAAGCTGAGCGCCAGCTGGTGCAAGCCCACTACCCTCATTGCCACGCCACGCGTCTGACAAGCGGCGAGTGGTTTCTCACCGACAGAGCGACCGGTCGTGAGTATCAGCCTGAGCGTCCATCAGCGGTGAACTGATCGAACGGAGTCGTCATGCCCAAGGTGTCTTTCGACAACGAGGAACATCCGCTGAGCGACGTGCAGGAAAACCCCGCACGCTATGTGTCACGGCTCGAACGCGCCAAGGTGACGCCGGGGTATGCCATCTGCCTGTGCGCCGCACGTCCGGAGCCGCTTCGCCTTGTCATCCGGCGCTACGGAAAGTTCTGCCACCTTGCGGGATGGCCGGAGGATGGCCACCGCCACTTCTCCGGCAGCGCCGGCCAGCCAGCATGCGTGTTCTACAAGAACCCTGAGGCGCAATCACCCGCCGCCGGAGGCGATACGAGCGCTGCCATCAGCGTCACGCCGATGGGGATCAACGCGAAACTCGATATTGCGCTGACGCAACGGGAAGTCTCGTCGGGCGGACACCGCAACGCCGGTACTGGCCAGTCGAACACATCGCGCCGCGCGGCGACACTGCTCGCCTTCCTTCAGGCTCTGTGGATCGCGTCGGGTCTGAACCGGTGGAACGGCCTCGCGACAAGTCGCCATTGGGGCGCCTGCAACGCGATGCTGCTCACCGAACTCGGCGATGCCGTAGTCAACGGGGAATCCGCGCAGAAAGCGCTGCACGTCATGCGTCGGTATGAAGACGCCGACCGCGCAGCGATCAACGCCGAGTTCGATGGGTTTCTCGACGGCATTTCGGTTGCTGGCGCAACGAATCGTCGCGGGCTGATCGTCGGCGAGATCAACGAGCTCGCGCGCACGCAGTATGGTTACTCGCTCAGCCTTCGGCAGAGTGCCCGGAGATACTATGGAAGCACCGACCTGATAACTCATGCGGAGAAGACCTTCCCCCACGCTTGGCGCGCTTTCGGCGATCGCGGCGCGCGAGTCGTTGCTATTCTCCTCGTTGAACGCACCTCGAAGGGGCACCTACGACTGGTCGACCTCGCGGCGATGCTCTGTTCAAACGCGTTCATTCCGTGCGATTCAATCCACGAGGTCGCGCTCGCAAACAGACTGGTAGCAGAACATCGTGCCTTTGAAAAACCGATGCGCACGGCAAAGGGCGACGACATGCTGCCGGACTTCGAACTCACCGACACGCCGCAGCGATATCACATCGAGGTGTATGGGATGAATGGCTTACCCACCTATGAAGCACGAAAGCAGGCGAAGCGCGAGTTGCGGCGCCAACGCGGCATACCCTCGGTCGAGTGGGATGTCGACCGAACCCCCGTCTCTCAGGTATTGCTTTCACCGGCCCGATAGGAGCATCCCCAGGTGGTCCCGCAGCTTGACTTCGACGGCGCGTCGGTAGGCTCGAGATCAAGACGACACTGTCGTCGCGCGGTGCCGGTCGACCCGGCCGTTCTCAACGAGTCGAAGCGACAGCCAAATGAAAATTCTCCTCATCGATATTGCCCGTGATCTTGCAGACCTTGCTATGTCTGCCGGTCCGCATTCCGATTCCGACCTTTCCTCAACATCACAGGACGCGTTGACTTCCATCCGCGAGCGCGCGAAGAGTCTGCGAGCACGCGTCAGCGCCCTGCTCGACCTGGTAGATGGTCCGCACCGCGAAGCAATCACCGGCTGGACCGATTCGCATCGTCAGCTCTTTGGCGAATGGTGCAGGAAGAACTATCCCAACGAAGCGAGTGCCGGGACGATCGCGCTCGGTGATGCGTGGATGGATGGTCTGCTTGTCGGTGCGAGCGTGGCGCTCGTCGTTAGTGACCCCGCAATGGGCGATGCGACACCCGGCACGACCCCGATTGAGTTCGCAGGCATCGCCGACGCGATAGGTTCAAATAGCGGCGAATGGCGCACTTGTGCCGGCTGTCACGAGTCCGAGGATGGACATCCCGTCGGCGAGTACCCCTACAGCGAAACGCTCGGCTGTGACCTTGGCGGGGGATGCAGCGACTGCGGAGGAATCGGCGCCGTCTGGGACAACACCGACTACGGCGCCATGGGCAAGGCAGCGGCCGCCGCCGCACTCGCCGCCCGCAGGGGTGAAGACGCGACACAGGCCGCTGACGCGGAGCGTTATCGCTTCATCAAAGCGACGGTAGAACGTTGCGATTCCGGCTGGGTTCGCTACTGGCGCCTCAGCACGGTCGACATGCCCGTCAATCAGCCCCGCGCAACGCTCGACGAAGCCATCGATGCCGCCCGGGCAACACGAGAGCCGAAGAACGGTGGGTCACTTACCTGCCAATCTGGCGAAGAACGAGCGACCCGCGCTGACGACCGAGGCTCTCGAGCTGGTTACGGCGCTTGCAGAACGGACAGATGAAGTAGATCCCGAACGAATCGATCCCCGGGTCGGTCAGCTTCGTCGGGATCTCCTGGCGACAGCGGATACATTGCCAGAAACCAGTGCCGATCATGACTGCCTCCGATTGGCTAGCGGAACGCGAGAAATGAACAATAGGACAGAACCGTCAAATACCCAAGTTGCCGCCGTGTTGACCCATGTCACCCCGGCTGCCACCGCCTGCCCGAAAGTTCTGACGCTGCGCCTTAAAGCGGGCTATTTTCACGACATCGCGGCTGGCGCGAAACCACTGGAGTATCGACTGGCGACGCAATACTGGCGCAAGCGCATCGAGGGCCGGCACTACGATTACGTCCTGTTGACCCTCGGCTATCCAGCCCGTTCGTGCCTGGACCTCCAGATGCTCAAACCTTGGCGCGGCTACTTCGAGCGCCTACTGGTTCATCCTCACTTCGGCGTCGACGAGGTCGACGTGTTCGCAATTGACGTGACAGCGCCCAACGTCCCGCTGGACATTCTGTACGCTCCCGCTGTCGGAACTTGACTTCGCTCGCTCGCAGGCAATCTGGATGTACGCCGGCTTTCGTCGGCCTCACCGGAGATCCACGTGCAAGGCAAATCGTTTTTCATGAGTCGCTTTATCTCACGCTCGGGCGAGTGGCAATGCCGCTATCCCGGTCTCGGCTCGGCATGGCAGAACGCCCAGTCACTGTCAGGCGGCCGCCAGGTCGTCGCTGCAACGGCCGACGCGAGTGGCATTCGTTGCGTCTTCTTTAGCAGCCTGGGATCGATACTCGACTTCGGCGCGAGTTGGACTGAACTCGAGAGGGCAAAGACATGGTGGTATTTCACGATTCGCTGGAACTTCTGGCTCATGAACGACGAAGGCAGCCTCGTTGCCTTGCGCGCTGCGGGCTACGATCCAGCCGACAGGAAGATCGTGAGCCCCGGCGCACCGGTCAACCGCGACAGTGAAAACAGCTTCCAGGCGTTCCTCGACCATTCAGAAGCGCTCTTCCGCCAGGACTTGGGCTCTTTGCTGTCACACGCCGCCCTCTCCGATCAAACCCAGCACGCGGATGCGACGTCATGAGCGAATATTCCAGCATCGAGTGGACCGACCACACGTTCAACACGCATTGGGGCTGCAGCAAGATCAGCCGCGGCTGCGACAACTGCTACGCGGAGAGCCTCGCGCGACGCTTCGGCTATGGCTGGGGCGATGCCGCTATCAAGCGGGAATTCAACGAAAGCCACTGGAACGAACTCCTGCGATGGGACCGCAAGGCTGCAAGCGAGGGCGTGCGCCGCCGTGTTTTTACAAACAGCATGTCCGACCTTTTCGACCGGTTCGCGCCCACAGGCGTGCGGGAGCGGCATTGGCAATTCGTTGCGCGCACACCTAATCTGGATTACCTGCTACTCACAAAACGCGTCGGCAATGTCACACGGATGGTGCCCACCGAATGGCTCAGTCCGGGGCGCTGGCCGGCCAACGTCTGGATCGGCGCGACCGTAGTGAACCAAGAGGAAGCGGACCGCGATATTCCGAAACTGCTTGCCTTACCCGCGGCGATCCGGTTCCTGAGCATGGAGCCGCTCCTAGGGCCCGTTTCCCTAGAGCACGAGTGGATGCAGGAACTGGGCGGAGTTTTCGTCGGTGGGGAAAGCGGACGCAAGGCGCGTCCTATGCATCCGGCCTGGGCAAATTCACTGCGCGATCAATGCGCGGCAACAGGCCTGCCGTTCCTGTTCAAACAATGGGGACAATGGTCGCCCATCCGCCTCGAGCCTGACGCCGATCCCGACGATCGGATTCACAGTGGCACGTTGCGTATCGTCAAGGCCGACGGCACTAATGGCGAGGACTTCCGGCCGGGCGCCGGCGACGTTCTAATGGGTGATGTGGGCAAGACCCTGGCTGGCCGGCTGCTCGACGGTCGGATGCACGACGATCTCCCGTCAGTCCCACATCACCGAAAATAAAAGGGACCTATTGGACTCCACATAACAGATCAGTTTATCTGGGTTAATCATTGTTATTAAGGTTTGGAATACGCGTTGTTCCCGCTTTTGGAATTAACTCATAGAGGCAATAATGCAGCCAACCTTCTAAACATTCATCCTCTCCGCATGTACGAGCAACTCTATCCCTGTGACCATTGCGGCGGTCGCCCCACCGTTGGCCGCTCCCAGCGGGTTGTAGCGCAACTCGGCGACGATGGGTTCGACTATGGCGATTTTGGTCGGGACTTGGGGCCGCCGGAAATCGGCGACACCATGCCCCGCCCACCGGGTGCTCCCCAGACCGAAAGGATTGTCAACATCCACTGCGACGACTGCGGCATGGCGACGCCGTGGCATCCGGTCGGCGACGACATGGACCGCGCACTGGATCATGTTGGCCTGATCTGGAACAGGCGATTGAACCGCCCCGCCACCCAGACTGCTGACATCCAGAATCTCATTGAGAAAGAACTCGGCGCACCAGACATACAGTTTGTAATCGACCTTCTGGCGCGAACGGAAGACGAGTGGGCAACTCGGGGGCCGCTTTTCGCGATACTTGCGCGGCGGCTGGTTGACGCGACCGTTGTTGCGGCCGATTGCTGGCCCATCGAGCCGATTCTCAAGGACGCCGCGCGTTACCGGAAACTCGCTCACCACGCGCAGTCCGTGAATATCGACGGTGAACGCTATATCCAGTTTCCAAAAGTCTATAACCCGAACCGCGATCCTTACGTGATGTACGAAGCGGAGGCGGCCGCTGCCGTCGACGGGCTACCGGATCGAAAGCGCTGGTGAATCCCACCCGCGCGCAAGTTTGTTGACGCCGAGGTTACGCCCGCCGGCGAGCGCGTGACTCGGCCGAACGCGGCCTAATGATGAGTGGCTCACTTCGACGCATTGAAGCCATTCCGGTTTTGTGAAGCAACGTTCGCTTTGAGATCGGCCTTTGAGGCGCGAGGGCGCTACTTACCGTCTGGGCCAGCTTTCGGCCGTCCGCCACGTCGTGATTTCACCCTCGTCGAGGACTTCGCTGCTGGGCTGAGTAGTGCGCGACGAGCGGGGGACGAGTCTGTGTGTGTCGCAAGGACGCTTGCGCAACGTAGCAAGGCAAGGGCGCATAAGCCGGACAAGCGCGCCGGACTAGCTCAAGCAGCACTTCTTGTACTTGAGCCCACTGTCGCAGTGGTACGGATCGTTCCGACCGAGTTTCTGGCGGCTTACCTCTCGCGAATATTAGGGAAACGCATCGCGCACTTTAGATGCCGGCTTCATGTCAGCTGTAAGCCGCTCCATTTCATCAGAGGCTTCCCACGGGAAGTCCAACGTGACGCCGAACTGGACTTGCCCGTCCGGGCTCACAGACACACCAAACCACTGCGCCGCTCGTTGCTGGTACTTGCGTTTGGCGCAGTATGTCTCCAAAACGGCAATCGCTTCGAGAGATGGCGTTGGATTGCAATGGAAGCTAACCCCGCAAGGGGGTGTGCTCGATGCGAGCGTGATGTCGTGTCGCTCACCGTCGAGCCGAGCTTTCCGCGTGATGGTCTCGAGTACGCGATGGACGTTCCTGCACGAATCTTCGTCCATTGAAAGCAAGTGGAACCCGAGTTCGAGAGTTGCAGGGTTCGCCCTGACTTCGATCTCTTTGATGAGACTCTCGTAGCGTGTTCCGCGCATCTTCGTGAGGATTCCCACCGGTGTATCGTCGCCAGGCTGATTATCCCTGCGGACCAGCATCGCCGCATCCAAGTCTTGAGCGATGGAATCCTCGAGCATGACACAGTCGTACTTCTCATCCAGCCAGAGGTTCTGTTTTAGGTGGTAGCCGAGCACGGTCAGCTCGTGCCCGCTCGTCAGCTTGTCTGAGACGGCCACGCGCAACTTCACGTAGCCTAACAGTCGCAACGGCGTCGTCAGCATCTCCGTCAACGTGTCGAGAAGGAACACGTCCATCACGAACGGAGGTCGGATGACATCGGTAGTCTGGAATTTCAGCGACTGGCTTGCCTGAAAGGCCAGCGCCGGATAGTGCTCCGACACAAGACTGAATAGGAAGACCTCCTTGATGCTCGGTGGAAACTCGACCTCTTTCTCGTTGTCGTCAACCAACCGACATCCGCTGGCAAGCATCTCGTTCGCGCACGTCCAGCCTTGGTCATACGAGTCTTGGATGGCAGCAGCGAAGTCAGCCTTCAGCTGGTTATCGTTCCCTTTGCGCGCCCCGATGGTCAGCTTCTTCGCTTTTGCCTGCACGATGATGAGCCGGTCTCCATAGATGACGAGGACATCTGCTTCACCCACGATGTCTTTGCCACGATGCAAGTTCACGTTCGTATGGACGTGTTCGCGTCCGAAGACCTTGGCCAGCCGGCGCGCAGCGAACTGCTCAGTAAATGCCCCACGATGCTTTGCGGCCGTCGGACGGTAGGGTTTGTCTTCCAACATCCAGAAGAACGGAGACTCGTAGAGCGCCTCGTAAATAGCGTAGTGCGAGAAAAGGAGCACAGTCCCGCGGTCGGTAGGTAGCAACGGCCGAGCGGCGACCTCATTGAAGTCGCCCACCTCCTTGAACCCCGCGTTGTCCCCCGAAAAGAGGAATGCGCGGAAGAAAGCTTCGACTACGTCCTTCGCAATGCCGCTACTAGACGCCACCTCGTTCAGCTCGAACTCGAATGCCGGTAGCCAAGTTGCAGGCGGAGCCTTGGCAATTCGGGCATCCGCGAAGAGTCGCGTCCCCTTTTCGCCCATCAAGGCGCACATTGTCTCCGCGATGATCCGCGCTTGGCCAGACGTAAAGCCTTTAGTCCTGAACATCCAATCGTCATCGGCCCCGTACTTCTCGGGCACGAAGTCCCTGTACTGGAAGGCATAGGCCGACTCTGTGCCATAGAAGATGGGCTCTCGCATCCCCGGGCCGCGACTCAGGTCCGGTGGCTCGGTGCCCGCCTTCACCGCCTCGAACATGGCCGCGAACATCGGATAGGACATCGCATCGTGTAACTCCCGCATAAGGGAATCAGTGCGCTTGACGTAGCCCTCGACCACTTCACACGGCTGCGGAGACAAGTCCAACGGCTTCTTTACCATCAAGCCTATCAGTGTCGTCAATTCCGTCCGAATCAGCCGCTCTCTACTGAACAGCCGTTCCATGTCGGACGGCTTCAGCTTGCCCTTGATGTGAATGACGTTGTCGCGGTGACAGATATGCGCGACCGCATGAACGTATCCAGGCGCTGCAGCTAGCATGGCCAGGTCCTCAAGAATTTGGCATTCTTCCCTCGGTTGCTCCATGTCTCCCCCTTTTTAAGTTCGCAAGCCTCGTTTGCGAAGCCATTTTCGCCTATAGCGGCCGCTCAGATTCTATCTTTCAATGACGGTTCTTGGCCGGTCCTTGCTCGTCACTAACCAGCACCTGGCAGGTCATCGAGGCTTGGACAGACTTTTGACTCGTGGCGTTGCCATGAGACCGCGATGGACTCTACCGCTCGCCTTGGTGCATGCCAGCCGCTCGCTGCCTCTATTCCAAGAAAGCGCGTAAAACGCAACGGCGCACTTTTCACAAATGGACGGATCCGACAGCCCGAAGAAAAAAAAGCCGGCGCGAGGCCGGCTTGAAGGGTTCCAGTGTTTTTCGAGGGCCGTCTGGAACCTGAGAGAGATCCCATTTTCTCGGATAAATGGTCGCCGGTTATGCCGTAACCGGGCCGATATTCGTCTCCATTAGCCTCGCGTGCGGCACTAGTGAGGTTAATCGCGATGTTGGTCAACCGTCCGTCACGAGCGCGGCATCACTGCCCAGCACCCAATATGCGATACAGCGCCTGCCGCGAAATTCCAAGCGCAGCCGCCGCCTGACTCTTGTTGCCATCCGCCGCGCTGAGTGCCTCTCGCGCCTGTACAAGCGTCGGAGTGACTTTCTTCAGCCGATCCTGACGCGCGAATGTCGAGAGGTACGCATTCGCTTTTGTTCGGCGGCTGTGCCCAGCGTTAGCGACAACGCGCAGCATTGCCTCAAGATGCAACTCCAGATCGGGTCGCAAGCCGTGCGCCTTCACTGGCGCCGGCACCCCGGTCGTTGTCTCGTAAAGCGTTTGCAGATACTCGTGACGTAGCCCGTGGCTAGTGATGCCGAGGCCCGCTTTCGTCACGCCGTGTTTCTCCAGAACGTAGTAATACCAGTCGCGCCATTGCCTAAGCGTTCTATCCGCCGGCACCGTTGAGCCGGTCAGATCATTGCTCAGCCGCGCAGCTTCCTCAAGAACCGCGAATTTCGCCTCGATAGGGACCTCGCGCGGCCGCCCACCCTTCGTACCGCGCGTCACACCGAGCCTGCCTGAGTCACGAACCCCCTCAGCCGGTCTGAGCATGAAGCTCTCCTCGACCCGCAGTCCGAACGCCGCCTGCATTTTCAGTTGCACTGCCACATGTGGGCAGGTCCGACCGATCTCCGCGATCTTTGCCTGCGCGTCCACGCAATGCGCGATCCACGACTTGTCTTCGGTCGCTACATACGAGCGCACAAGATCATGCTCCTTGCGGTCAACATAGTCTCCCAACGTGCCGACGAGATTTCGTTTGTTCATCCAGCTCGCCAGCGCGCGCAGGTACGTCAGCTTGTTCTCGATCGTACCGCCGCTCTGCCCCAGCGCGACCCAGTGCCTCACAAGAAACTCGACATGCTTGTGTTTCAGCGACCACGGCGTCTGTAAAGCGAAGCCGTGCTGTCGCAACTCGACGAACGATCTGCAGATTGCTGTCGTCCGCCTCTCCTGCGTTTTGACGGAGAGGGACTTCGTGCTAATCCGCGTTTTGCTGTGCACCTCGTTGACGTGATCGTCAAAGAGCCGCAGCAACGCATCCGTGAACTCCGGTGGCAGGCCATAGCTCTTCACGACCGCCCGAACATTGAAAACCGCTGCCATACAATCATCCCCGCTTGCGCGGTCTGCCCGCGCTTGTGTTTCACCTGCTCGCCGCGGCCTCACCACACGCCCCTACCTGACGTGTCCGGCGCGCGACCGGAAGTGGTGCTGCGTGAACTGACCTGTTGCCTTCGCTGGCCGCTACCACACGGCCTTGCCGGTTACCCCGGCATGGGTCCCGCCTTCCTCGCCTTTAGCGATTCCATCCGATCAGCCCGACGCAGGGAAGAACTGCGTTCCGACTGTCCATCTGCTGCTGTGCGTACGAGTCCGCGCTACGCGCAAACCCGCCCCGCACGTTCCGGGCCGTGGGCTATTCCTCGCTCACGATGCACCGGTCCTGCAGCTTCCGGCCGCCCTGCCAGCCCCGATTCGCTACGCGATCTCGCGCCGCTGTCTCGACGTCCCTCATCGCTCTGCGCGGTGAGACGTCTGGGCTTATTGCTGGGTGATTCCTGTTTGCGCATTTCTGGTGACGGCTGCGCCTACCGTGTGCCTTCCGTACGGGGTTCGCGATCGACAGGTCTTGCCCGTCGCCGCAGGATTTCCCCCGCCCCAAAGCACGCTCATGTCCGCCGCGGTGTATCGGGCTTCCTGAGCGCACCCAGCGTCGTGTGCTGAAAGGGCGCGTGCGAACGCAATGCGCAACATGCGGGACTGTCCGGTGTCCGGGTCCACATGTCCTCATTGCGTCTCATCGCGGCAAACCGCCGCCAATCGTATGGATATCGCCGTGTCCAGTGGTCCTCAGTGTGGATCATCGTGGACTTGATTTGATTCAGAAAAAGGCCGCATCACTGTGCGGCCTGGACAGAAGAGGGTTTGCGAACGACACAAAACCCGTTGCTAGCTGTTACTGCGGATCGATGCGTCATGGACGCGGTAGGTAAGTAGCAGGATAAGGCGCGCGAGGCCCATCTCGACCGGTAAAAGCTGGCCTGATCACGCGTGCTTAGCCGACTTGACTTCGTCAGGCGGCCGATAGACTGGACTCACGCTCAAAGTCCCACATGAACTGCGACTTTGATGATGCGCACTGCCGAACTCGTACATGAAGTGCGACTTTGGCGGATCGGCTGGTTGAAAGTCGCACATGAAGTGCGACTTCGCCGGTCCCACCTTCACTGCCCGGAGTCTGATTTGAAAACCCCCGTCTTCGCCATCGACGTTGGATACGGCAACACCAAGTACGCATACCGCGCGGCCGGTGGCACCATCGCAACCGGCATGTTTCCCTCGCTCGCACCGCTCGCCGCGAGCCGCACCATTTCGAACTACGGCGAAAGCGTTCTGGCCGCCCGCAAGGTCGCAACGATCCGCATCGACGACATCGAGTACGAGGTCGGCCCCGATGTCGCATTGACGGCCGCCTATGGCAATACCGGCCGCACGCTCGCCGACGACTTTGTCCTGTCCGATAACTACACTGCGCTCCTCGCGGGCGCGTTCCATTTCTCGGGTGTGACGCAAATCGAGCGACTGGTGCTGGGGCTGCCAGTGCACAACATGCAGAAATACTCCGCCGAACTGAAGGAGCGGTTCACCGGCGACCTCGGTTTTGGTCAGGCCCGCGTGCGCGTAGAGAAAACCATCGTCGTTCCGCAACCGCTCGGCTCACTCGTCCTCGCTTCCAGCAACCGGCAGAACGAATTCGGCCGCGACAGCGCCCACCTGGTGATCGACGTCGGCTACTTCACCACTGACTGGGTGTACGCGAACGGGTTCACGATGGACGACAAGCGGAGCGGAGGCGTACCAGGCGGTGCATCCCAGATCTATCAACGCATCGCGGGTCTGATCTCGAAGGATCAGGGCGAACCCGTCGATGACATTGAGCGCATCGACAAGGCCTTGCGCGAGCGTACGCCATTCTTCTTCTACGGCTCCGACATCGTCCTCGATCTCTATGTCGAACAGTCGCAGCCGTTGATCAATGCGATAGTCAAGGAAATACAGAACGTAGTCGGACGCCTGCCTAATGTGCGCTCGATCATTCTTTCAGGCGGAGGCGCAGCGCTATACGCATCGGCTATCCGAAAGGCATTCCCGCGCGTGTTGATCGAGATAATCGATGCACCATGCCTCGCGAACGCTCGTGGATTTCTCGCGGTCGGCGAAGCGGGGCTCGCGCGCGATCGCAAGTAACGGAGTCGGTATGGACGACAACATCACGATGACCATCGTCATCAATCCGCTCGTCTCGCCTTTGCTTCACGAGGCGCTGTCCGGCTATCGCAGTGCTCGCCAGCGCGCCATGCGTCTGCGCGCACTGGCGGAGTCGGCGCTGCGCGAACCGACACAACGGGCCCGGGATGGCGGGAACACCCAGCAACCGGAATTAACCGCCCTCGAGCGACCGGGCCCAGCACCGGTTGCCCCCCAGGAAACGGCCGTCCGGGTACTGCACGTCCACGAATCGGCAACCGGCGCCGATGGTCTAGCGTCGGCGTCGTTCGGGGAGGAACTCGCTGGCTACTTCTAGAGGTGCCGCCCCGCCTTGACTTCGCGCTGAATCAGGCATCATTAAATCAAGGCACCGGGAATGACGAATGGAGTCAACCCCGGTGCATCAACCGGAGAATGAACATGGACACACTTCAACTGTTTCACGCAGGCATGCTCAGCGAAGCGCGCACCTGGGTCGGCTTCGCCCTGCTCGCCGCAGTAGCAACTGTTGGCTGGTACGTCGGTGGCGCCCTGTTCGATTATTTTCATAGACCGACAACGGAGGAGTGATGGACCGCATCGTTACCTGGTATCGCGCGTTTGATCGGCTGCCGTTCGTCGCGAAGCGGGCCATCTATACCGTGCTGCTTCTCTTGCTCGCGCTGTTCGGCACGCACGTGGGCCGTACCGACCCCGACCACGGCGGCGACATAATCTTTATCGCCTGGATCGGCATCATGTGGTCAACCGGCCTATGGATTCCGCTGTGGATCCTTCTGCGCGTCATGATCTTTTTCAAGGTGCGCCCATGAGCGCGACGACAGGCAAAAAAAAAAAAACGGCTCCCTCGGGAGCCGTTCGTTTCTATGGTTAGTGCGGCCGGGGGACCGCAACGATTGCAAGGCGACGGATGCAGAAAAACCATGCCGTTTCAAAAGACGGGTCACGAAAGAGATACTCCTTGCCTCCCTCCGTGCGTTTGTCGATCACATCAAAACTCTCCGCCTCAGATTTCTTCGCGGGTTGATAGCCATCGGCCTCGCCGGTCGTACCTACGATCTCAAAGTTACCCACCCGCACCCTAAAGGAGCTCATTTTCTACCTCACAGAAAAAAGCCCGATGCGATATTCCCGGTGGGGAAGTATCCCCACCGGGCAGGTTCAAGAAAAAGTCGGACGAATCGGCGCCAGTCAGACGGCCAGCGCCACACGTGGTGCGTAAGCCCCTCGCCGTCCCATCGGGGGCCTCTTATGCGCTGCGAGCCAGCGCGACTTCCATTCATCCGCGTAGTCAGTGCCGCGTAGCCTAGGTCGATGCGGCACGACTGTGTAGCCTTCGGCACGCAACCGCTTTGCGAGGACCATGCCGGCACTCACGCCCGGCGATTTGCCCGTCGCTGGATCCACGTTGTCAAAGTCCATGAAGATGTGCACAACCTTGATGCCGAGCCCTTCCGGGACGACGAACTTTGAGAGCAGGACACGGTTAAGGCAATTCCAGACGGGCACGCCGAATTCCATGTGCGCGCCGTAGACCGTTTCCAGTCCCTCGCCCACACCTATCTCCCCGTCGACGGGAGCCATCAACCGAACAGCTCCGCCCGCAAGCGGATTGAGCGTCATGTCGTTGAGCTTCGCGTCAAGGATCTCGCCTTCCGGCGATACGATCATGGCCTTCGCGGGCTTGACCGGATCGAGGAAGGTGCGATGCAGCGTCCCAAGGCGCCCATCAGGCAACTCGAATCGCGCAACGATACCCGGCCACTCGCCGAGCACCTTCTTGTCGTGCCGATACTCCAGCATGCCAAGACGCAGCGCCGGCGACGGCCCTGCCGAGAGACCCGGCACGCGCTCCTGCAGATAGCGCGTCGAGAGATCGCCCACCACCTGCGGCCGCGCGCGGACCCACATGCCATCCAGCCGCCTTGCGACAAACGCAGAATCGGCCTTGCGCTTCGGCGCGGGCGCCGTTGTGCGGAGCGGCGCGCTCGACGGTGGCGGTGAGCCGCCGTCGAGCTGGCACATCAGTCGATACAACCCCATGCGGTTTGCACGGGCGATCAGCTGCAGTCCATCCCCTGCCATCGGGTACCCGTCGTTGCACTTGCGGCAAACCCAGTCGCCCCGGCCGCTCTTGTTGTCGTAGGTAAAGCGGTCATCTCCACCGCATACCGGACAGGCACATGCTTTTCCGGTTAGGTAGTCGGCGGAAATCCCGTAGCTCATCAAGGTCGAAATCCACGCTTCCGGGGAGAGCGCGAATTCTTTCAGCTTGCGTTGCAGCCACTCATACTTCTCGGGTGGCAGCCCGCGTCCAGACGTACTCATTAGTCACGCTCCATTTTGGAAGTGGGTTAGGTCGGTGCCTGAGTCAGGCGTGAAAACGCGTGCTCAAAAAAGCGGTCCGCGCGCGATAGCGGGCAGCTTTTTTCAGCAGGCTGGTGTTTTGTCAGGAAGCGCGAGAAACGCTAGAAACTCCGCTGCACGACACACCGGAAGGTGTGCCGTGACAACGAAAGGTGAGGAATTACGGGAGACGAAAAGAGCTTTGGTGAGCTATTACAGGATCAGATTACCGACCACGCTGCGCGCGTGTGAAAACCATGGAACGGTTCTGTCCCGTAATTGCGTAAACATTGCCACGCGACGCAGAACAGGCCGACCGTCGCGACGTTGGGCAGTCTGGATTCGTAAAGATTGGCACTGGACGTGCCCGTGCCTGCTGCGCAATCGGTCGATGCGCCTGGAGCGCGAGTCACGATTCAGTGTAAAGCGTGTGCCCAACAGCCAATTCGGTGAATCCTCGCGCAATCGACCCTGCTTTCGCCTCTACGTACCTTTCCGGTTGAGGTCATCCAGCGGACGATCCAATTCCTCGATACTCATGCCTTTTCGGGAACAATGGTACGCAATGCGCTGCCAACGCTGCAGCCACTGCTGCTCCAATGTTTCATAACGTCTAATCTGCATACGCAGACTCTCGACGGTCTGATCAAGATACGTGAGCTCGTCACCACGGGAGCGCGACCGGGAACGTCGATCCGGAGCCGCGAGTGCACGCTTCGCTTGCTGGTAGGCGCGCAAGATGTCAGGGTGGCGACTGAGTGCCTGCCGTGTGAACCCGGAGAACGCTTCGATCCGCTCCCATGTGAGCTTTATGCCGAGTTCACCGTCCCGCCAGCGATCAAGTTCAGCGACGATCCCCGCAGCCTTGCGCTCGCTGATCTTCGAGTTAGCCCGGATCGCTTTCGGCATTGCAGCCCCCTTCGTCGATATAGCGCACAAGGTCAGCTTCATCGAAGTCCAGGGTCGCCAGTTGCGCCATCAGCTGCTCGTACCGGATACGCAGGTGCCTCATCCAGTCCGGTTCGACCAGCGCCTGTCCGTCGATCTGCATCTGGACATTCTGCAGGCTCACGTAGACGACGGCTGCCTGTCTCTTGAGTTCGTCTGATCGCGGCGCGTCGTGCCTCAGCCAGATATATTCGTCGCAATTGGCCGAGCACTGCAGATGACGCGGACATGGCGCCATCTGGAAGTCGTGGATGCACATCCCCGGCCCGACATCATGGACGGCATGGATGCGTGCTGACAGAAACGTGTGCGCGCGCTCGACTGGCAATACCGTCGCTATCTCCGTCACCGCACCGCTGATGCGACCGCTCATGATGTCCGTCACTACCTGCGTGGCTTTTTGGCCGGGCGTCATGTGCTGATAGGCCTTCGTGTCGGCCGCGTGCTTGCGCCCGAACCATTTGGTCTGGACGAGATCCGGCGCACCACCCTCATCGAGCAAGTGATTCAGGAAGTGGCGGAACCCATGCGAGCGGACGTTTATGTGGCCACCCTTACTGTCGACGATCGCGTAGCGGTCGAAGACCGAGCTGATGACACCACGCCCCGTCAGGAAGTCGCGCACGTTCTGGTCCGTGATCGGACGCGCCGCATAGGTCAGCGTCGTCCGGGTGCCGCGATGCATCTGGTTTGTATAAGCAACGCAGAGCGCTTCGTGGAGTGCGAGGCCGCGGCCGGGCGCGCCCGGTATCGTGGGCGACATCCAGTGGTCGCCCCTGACTCCTCTCAGCAACGCGCCGCGAGCGACGCGTATCTTCCCGCCAACAATCTTGTACGCAATGCTCCGCGCTTTCAGGAACTGCGCGACCGCATTGCTGCGCAATCCCAGTATCGCGGGCAACGAGGGACCAACAATTTCCACCGGCAACGGTATGGCTGTGAGCAGCTCACCCGATTCATGGAAGGCCCGGGCGACCTGCCGCCCTCCCCGTGTTGCTTCGCGCAGTTCAGTCAGCGCCTCCTCGACGACCTGCTCCGTTTCCGTCAGCAATGGTTTGCTTTCCCACTCGACGCCCACATCGTCGGCCCGTCCCTTCAAGCGCGCATAGCGCAGAATCTTGCAGCCGTCCTCGGCCAGCGAGAGTGGCTTCTCGGGCAGGGTTAGCATTTCGCCGATACGCAAGCCGGTACACACCATCACGGTTGCGATCAGGATCATGATGCGATCGGCACTGACCGAATCATGCGGCGATACGCCGCGCGGAATCCGCTGGTACAGGTAACCGATCGCCCGGACGGCGTCCTCATCTGGCAGACGGCTCGCTGGCCTGGCCTCCCGAGCCGCAGCGTCGATACGGTCGGGCGTCATCGATCGCGGACGGGATTTACGCCGGCAGCGCCAGTCGAGTCGCAGGCGACACAGACCATTACGATCCAGTGCGTCCGCAAACTCTTCCATATGGCCGACGACCTTGTATGCGGATGACTCACACTCACGTTCAAACAGCACCGCAGCAGCAGCGTCCAGGTGGTCCGCCGTCAGTTCACCGATGTCGTGATCACGATCCGCAAGCGCATCGAATACGTAGCGCGTGGCCCGGACGAACACCATGTGGCTGCCCGCCGACTGGCCCCGTTGACGATGCCGCAGACACACCAGCGACTTCACGACATCACCAAACGGCCCGCACAGCGGCGCACCGTGTATGCGAGGCCTGAAGCTATGTTGTGTGAACAGCAACCGCTGTGCAGGCCGGTCTGCCTTGTACGCGCGCGTGCGGTGCCGGTAGGTCTCTGACACGTCCCAGGTCGAACTGTCCCAGGCCACGCTCGCAAACGGAACTGCAGCCTTGGCTCTGGATACAAGCGCCGCACGGTTGACGATCCAGTTAGCCGACAGCACGCCGACCGAGCAGGTGGGCGCGGCCATCGATTTACGTCTTCTTGCGAAGTCGGCGGACATAGTCTTCAACCTCCCGGACGACCTGCGCAACGGCATAGATGACATCATCGAGCTGGATCGACAGGCGCGAACCGTACTTCGTTTGACGGTCCTCGCGGCTCGCGAGCAGTTCGTTCAGAACGGCTTGATGGTCAGCTTCCGCATAAGGCTGGAATTTCGGGCAGAGGTAGCAGGAGAACGGCGGATCGAGGGCGCAGAGCCGCTCCTGTCCGCAGGCGCCAATTTCAACCGGCGGTACAGCCGACACGTCTCCAACAAACCGGATGCTTTTCTTGGGATCGGATCCGTTCACGGCATATGACGCTGACGGCACCAGCGTCCCACGGAACAGCCTCATCAGCGGCCCGATCTTCAGCGCGGCGGCACGGTCAAGGATGGTGGTCAGCCGCGTCCCCTTCAGCGAGTAATAGACCTGGACGTGTTGTGTATCCGAATGGTCGAGCATTGCAGCCAGAACCCTTCTCGATACGCCAAGTTCGACCATCGTCGTCGCGAACGTGTAACGCAACCGGCGTGAGCTAATGCGAAGGGGACGCGCGGTGCGAGGCGATACGAGATTCATGCGCTTTGAGAACTGCTGTACCAGTCGAGTGAACGACTGGGCAGTGATGTGGTACGCGTATTCGCCCGTATCCGTCCCCTCATGCCATTCGTCGACATCGCATCGCATGAAGAGCGGCCTAGGACGGTTGCCGCAATCGACTGTCTTGTTGACATCAATCAACTCCCTCAAGAGGCCTACCAACTCATCGCTGACGGGCTCCTCGACGAACACCTGTCGCACGCCAACGCCCGGCTTCTTGATTCTCGGAATGGCCAGCACCCAGTGGGCAGGCACGTCGAACCCTTCGAGAGCGTTCCTCAAATCCGTCTCACGCAGCAGGCAGAAGTTGGCCGGATTGCGGCCATACGCAAGACTGAGCGCGACGGCCGTGCGCTGCATCACGTCGCCCCGCTCCATAGATCTGTCGTCGAGCAGCGCGCGACGGAGCAGCGTCACCTCCGTATCCCAGAGCGGGCCACACTCCTCGTCGTCCAGTTCAACGGCAAGGCGCGATGGCCGCGTTGGGATCCGGATTTCATCGAGTTCCAGCGCGAACTCCACATCGAAACCGAGGCAGTCCAGCATTTCTGACGACCAGATGTACCAGCTCCGCAGGACGTAAAACTCGTCCATCGCTTTCCGTACACGCAGGGCCTGAATTGCCTTCTCCACCGAGGCGCACAGGGCTGCACGCAGCCGCAACGGATCATCGATTACCGAGAGATGCTGCCACAGCACCTGCAGTTCGCCGGTCGACATATCGTCACAGACGGGCCGCCCACTCAGCGCTGCTGTCGTTGTCTTTATGGCACCCGCGACGGTCGCACCGGATTGCTGTGTAAGAAGCTGCACCGCCCATCGCCGCAGCGCATAGCTCACGATCACGTTGCAGTCGGCGAGGCTGGACCAGTCGACTGCAACGTGTGCGGTGACGACATTGAATTTCCATACGAGGCCATTGAGATCCATCCGCCGTCCATCGCGGTCCACGATGTAGTCTGGCAACGCAGGCAGTCCGTACCGCCGCAGGTGTGCGGCCATGGCCCGGTTCACGTCACTGTTCGTCACACGTCGCTCCCGACGATTGATCTGCCGAAGAGCGAAGCCTGGTAGCTCAGGCTGATCTCGCATGATTCCCGCCGGATCGCAGCGTCGATATACGGCCTCACCGAGTCGGCCGACCGCCAGCCGAAGAAGTACATCATGTCCTTGTCGATGCGCTCTTCATCCAGGCCGTTGCGCAGCCCTGCCGCCCGGAAGTTGGTGGCGCAGGTGCTGCGCAGGCTGTGCGGGTGCAGGTCGTAGAATTCGGGGTGAACGGCGGCAACCTGACCAAGGAGACCGTTCATACGCACGAGGCTCATCGGTTGGCCACCCCGACTCAGAAACAGGAACGGACTCCTACTGGCTCCGGGAATCGTTCGGCGCGTTCTACAGATGTACTCGTTGAGGTATCTGGCCAGCGAGGCATCGCACGGCAGATGTCTCGACTCTGTCTTGACCTGCGGCTCGTTGATCCGTGGATCAGCAGGATCGTCTGGCGAGCGCTCGACGCGGATTTCGGGAATGGTGCGGCCCAGGTGGCAGTCCGAAACCCGGAGCTTGAGCAGTTCACCCCGCCGCACGCCGAGTGTTGCCATCATCAACACGATCAGGAAGTTGCGCTGGCGATACGGCTTTTTCCAAGGATTGTCGCAAGCGTCGGGATGGCAGACCTGCAACAAGCGCTGCAGCTGTTCGGCGGACAGCGGCGCCGCATGCACGGCGGACGGCAGGCGAGCTCGCGCCGCGTTAGCGAAGCTGCGCTTGATGAGCGTCAGGCGGGCCCGTACGTCACGGATTTCCGGGCTGCCCACGGGCATCGCCGACATCGCGCATTCGAGGTGCCACACGACACATTGCGAAACGACGTTCAGCCGGAATGTCACGGTGCCAGGTGAGACAACCAGCTTGCGGACTTTCCCCGCCACCTGGAAGTTGCGCCGTAGCCATGGGTAGAGCTGGCTGACGATTTCGTCCTGCGTCAGCCCTTCGCCGGATACGAGTCGCGCCTCAAGGGGAAACGCTTCCGTCGCCGCCCATGTCCACAGATAGCCCAGAACGTATAGCGTCTTGACGAGGCTGCTGACGGACAGCCGGGGGCGCAGGCGTTTGATCAGATACGCGTTGACCCAAGGTATCGGTTGCCTCTCGGCGTCCAGCAGGACCGGCAGACGTTCGCCGCTCGGATGCAGGACCGTGACCACGTGAAATCGGGTATGCATCGGCTTCTCCCTGATGCTTCCGATTCAACGTAGGCAATGTTTACGACTTTTTCGTGGCAGCCCCCGGCGAAGGCCACCCGTCCGGGCCGTCGGCGCCCGACCTTGACGGTAATAGTTACGAACAAAGAATCGCCGGCAGCCGCGGTACCCCTCCGGCAAATGTTGCGGGTCAGGAAAAGCTCGGAATCCCAGATACAAAAAGAAAAACCCCACCAAAAGGCGGGGTTGATCTTTACAGTTTTCGGTTACGAGACCTCAGAACGGTATGTCGTCGTCCATCTCATCGAAGCCCCCACCGCGCGGAGCACCGCCGCCGGCATAACCAGCTTGTGGCGTCGACACTGGCTGATTCGCGGTACGGGCAGCGGGTTGCCGTGAACCAGCGTGTTGTGCAGGCGCGCGGCTTCGACCTTGCTGTTCAAAGTCACTGTCGTCGGATTGCTCGCGCTGGCTGTTGCCACCGCGGCCACCCAGCATCTGCATCTGCTCAGCGACGATTTCCGTCGAGTAGCGATCGGTGCCGTCCTGCGCCTGCCACTTGCGCGTACGGATACGGCCTTCGATGTACACCGACGAGCCCTTCTTCAGATAGTCCGAAACGATCTCTGCAAGCCGACCGAAGAACGACACGCGATGCCATTCGGTTGCTTCTTTCATCTCGCCCGATGCCTTGTCCTTGTAGCGATCGGTTGTCGCGAGGCGGATGTTGGCCACAGCGTCGCCGCTGGGCAAATAACGCACTTCGGGATCCGCGCCGAGATTTCCGACGAGGATGACCTTATTCACAGATGCCATTCAATGCTCCTTCATTTCGTAATGGACCAGAGCCACTTGTCCCAAAGAACAGGTACTCCGTTTTTCATTTTTGGCTCGCCGCCGTTTTCGAACGCTTGAACCTTGATCTTGCGCAGGCGTCGCACTGAAATTACGTCGCCGACCTGACAGCCAGACTCAGATATCGCGTCTTTCAGGCCTTCGCCCTGTAGAACACGCTCACCCGACAATGTCTGCAGGCGGATCGCAAAGGAGGTGTAGAAGCGCGGACCGCCAGGCTTGCGGCGTGGAAACTTCTCCTCGCCCCAGGCTGTGACTTTTCCGGAGACAGCGGCAGTGTCCGGCGCACGGCTGCCGGAATCGACGTGACGACGTGGCGTTGCAGCCGTGTCCTCGTCGCTGTCGTCTACCCCAGTGAGAACCGGTTCCTCCGCTGCGTTCGGAGAACGCTGGTGGCCAGTGCGTGCCGCGGCAGTCGGTGGCGCGCAGGGGAGACCTTCTTCCTTAGCCGAGCCACGAATCGCGACTGCGATCGCCTGCTTCAGATTGCACCGGTGCATGGCGGCCTCGGACCAATGCGGTTCGAGTTCGGGCAAGACCTTCATGCCGAACTGCGTCTGCTTCATCGCTTCGTCGAACGCCGGCACGAACTGCATGATGCAGTCCCCTTCATCGACAAAGAGATTCGGGACGCCGCCAATGGTGATATGGGTTTCGTTGGGGTCGCCCTGTCCGATCACCCGTGGACCGGCTTCGTCGCTTGACTTCCCTGGTTCAGGTGCAGTCGGAGCGGGGGAAGGTTCGCGCATGGTTTGCGGCGTTGCATCCCGCGCGCTGCCCGCCTTGCCGGGGAAAATGTCCGCGAGGACGCGGGTAAAAAAACTAGCCGTGGTTGTCATGTCGTCTCCTACAACAACGTACCGAGGCACAGCAACTTCAGTTCATTAAGGTCGCGCGCAAGCAGCGGCGTGCTCATGATCACGTCCTGCATCGTCTCCGGGTCTACCCCGTTGACCTTGCACACGTAGTCATAAGGCAGCGCGCCATCCCAGTAGCCCATGATCCAGCCAAGGGTTGCACGATAGTCGTCGAGGTCGACCTTCCGGTTGCGAAGACGCTCGGAGAGCAACGACGCACAGTCCATCAGCGACTCCGGCATCCGGTCGCCGCGGCGGCTCTCGCTCGCGAGAGAGATCAGAGCGTCGACCATCTGGTCGCGGACGGTCTCGCTCCAGAGATGTGGGTCTGGAAGTGGATCCGGCTTAGGGGGAGTGGTAACGACCGGCGAGGAGTCGCCGAACATGTCGAGCTGCCAGGCAGCCACATGAGTGTTCATGAGATTGCTCCGGTGAGTCCGGCAATCTCAATACCCGTGACCGGGAATGGGATTCCCGGAAAGGGTTGAGGCGTCATCGCCGTGGTAAATCCACGGCGATGACGGGTTAGGAAGGACCTTAGTTGCGGGTACCTGTCCTGAACGGAATGACGACAGCCGATTTGGCGTATTGCCGTGTCGGTGCCGGCTGCGCAGCGGACGGTGCAACAGCGGGGTTAGCCGGTGTCACGGTCGCAACAACAGGGGCTGCAGGAACGACGGGCGTTGCGGCTTCCGCGCGCTTCGCTTCCGCTTCTGCAGCTTCAAGCGCCTTGGTCTTTTGCTGGATGGTCTTGCGAAGCCAGTGACCACCGAGGAACCCCACGAAAATGAGAACGACGAGTGACAACGTCGCGAGATAAACCACGAGGCACAGGGCCAGCAGTTTCCACGGCGTCTTTATCGCGTCCTTAAATAGCAGTTTCAGCATTTTTCTCTCCAGAAAAATTAATCGCACAGGGAATGTCCAGACAACGTCTGGAAGGTTTCGATGCTCGACCGAGCAGGGAAAACACAGGCGCGAAGCGCTTTCGTGCGGACCCATAGCAGGCACGCACGAAAAGGCTCAACGAGGCGAACAGGGGGAATAAGACAGAGGCCGGTGCCCCGTCAGGGGACGGCATCGCGCGATGGCAGAAGTCGATGCGTCAGCAGACGCGGGAATACCACAAGGCTACAGGCGGGACACCACGGCGGCCGACCAAATGCTCACGAAACTCGTGCAGCTTTGGCAGGCAGGGGGCACGCCGCCGTCCCGAAGGATTGCTTAACCGGAAAGCTATATGGTTTTCCGCATCATTGCGCCTAAGGGCGCGCAACGCGTTGAACGAATCGCGCGGACTTGACTTCGAAATCGCCCGGGCACACTGGACTCAACATCACAGAGTGGAGTCCACCATGGTACGGAATTGCTTTCCTTCTTGCGATCGGGTTCGCCATCTATCGCATCGGCCGCCGGCGTCGGGCTCCACCGGCTACGGCCCTGCCCCGTCCCGCCACACGTGCCGAGGTTGCTGGGGACGCGGGAGAAGCGGCCGTCGACGCCGAACTCCGGCGCGCGCTCGCCTGGTTGTGTGGCGAGAACTTCTACCTGCATCGCGGCCCAGTCCTGTTGCACCACGCCCCCGGCGCGAGCTATCCGACGGCTGAGGTCGATCACCTCGCCATCACGCCTTTCGGCCTGTTCGTGTTCGAAACGAAGAACTGGACCGGACACATCGAGCCGGGTCCTGATGAGAGGTCCTTGGTGCGTGTCGCGGGCAACGGCGAGCGTGAGCTGCGCAAGTCACCGCTGAAACAGAACCACTCGAAGGTGGTGTTTCTGCGAGGCGTCATGCCGGGCATGTGGCCGGCCCACAGCTTCGGCGTCTTCGCTTCTGGCAATTGCACCCTGTCGCCGGCACTTCCCCCATCGCTCATACGTATTGCGGACCTCGCTCACCAGTTGCATTTATGCAAAACGCATTACGAGTCCCGCGGCCAGCGGGAGGTGAACGTGAAGGCAGCCTGGCAGGCAGTGCTGTCAGTAGCCGAGGTGGACCGGGATTCCATCGAACGACACCGGTTACGCGTTCGAACCCGCCTCGTTATTCGTATGATTATTTCCTAAAGTTACCGATTCAGATGCCGATGCAACAGCATCCTTATCAGCAGAAATTTCTGCATTAGGCACGAAAGCTATGCGTTTTTACGCGCCTTTCGCGCCTTTGAGAAGAAAACCTGGGCGTATTCTTACGATCAAAGGCGGGACGAGGCTACGCCGTTGATGTTACTGAATGTTTATTTTGAAACGATTCGTAACTCACGAGATCCGGCCAAAGGAAGTGGTTGCGCCCTTCATCGACCAAATCTGGACAGACCATGAGCAATAAGAGAGACATCACCTCGAAGAGCAACACACCGAGCAACACGCCGTCGGACGACGTTTTCGACCCGACCCGTCTCGAACCCGCATCCGGCTCGCTTCCTGCCACCGAGCCACCGACGCACGTCACACCGACCTTCGGGCACTTCATTCCGACTGAGAGTGAGATGAGCGCCGCGGCCCGCGCGCTGTTTACTGGGGAACTGCCCGACGCGGCTGTCCGGACAATCATCCAGGAAAGCGAAGAGGTTGCGCACTCGACACGCAAGATCCTTCAGGAACACATGCGGATCGGCGCGTGCTACGTCCACATCATGACGACGGTCAGCAACTCGCTGATCAGTAGCCAGGGCGACCGGAAGTCCGTTCGCGACAAGGCCGCTCACCTCGCCTACTCGTACATCCAGCAGGTGCATGGACACGCGAAGTCCTCCGTGAGCACCTACACGCGCATCTATGACAAATTCGCGAGCAACAGCGCCGCCGTGCAGGCACTGACGCGCGCTGACATGGCACTGCTGATCCGGCACGACACGCCGGACGAACTGGTCGATATCGTCATTGACATGAGGACTGGCAACCCGGAAATATCGCCCAAACAGATGAAGGAGTTCGTCGAATCCTACAAGAAGGCTCAGCAGGAAGTCGCCGCTGCCACGAACCGCATTGAGGTGATGAACGCGGAACTGGCCAACGCCGGACAGCAACTTGATCAGGAACAATCGGAGAACAGGCGACTGCGCGAGGAGAGTGAGCAGTTGAAGAAAGCCATCGAGCGGGATCGGCGGTCGGCCGATGGGATGAAGAACGAACTGGCGAGTCACGGCGAATCCGTGAGTGCTCTTCAGCGCGAACTCTCCGATCGCGAGCGCGAACTCAAGACGCTTCATCAGCAACTGGCGGACGCGCAATCGAAAACGCGCACCGAGCAGGTCGAAGTGCCGAAGATACCCGGGAGCTTCGCGACGATGGAGGATGCCATCGAGGATCAGATCCGCCGCAAACGCGAGGCAACCAACGCGCTGGACACAGCAATGGCAGAACTTGCAGCTATCGAATCCGCGCTGGCCGAGAAAAACGCCGAGATTGAGGCCAGCCTGCACGCGGAGAGGAAGGTCAACGAACTGATCGACAGTTTTGGGACGTTCACGCAGGAGTTCCATACAGCACAACTGCTCGTCACCGCCGAGGGACATCCTTCACGCTACCTGCCTCTCTTCCAGGGCCTCGCCGATCTCGTCGGGAAGTTCCACACGGAGCTTGTCGCTGCCGCACGGGCTGCCTGAGCGCGCGGCCGGGGTTGGCCGCGATCGAGAGAAACAGAGAACACACTAAATGAACACAAAAGAAAAATACTTGGCCGTCGAGCGGTTACATGTGCCGGAATGGCAAACGGATCAGATCCAGAGCGCCAACTTCGACTTCGTCGAATACATGCGCTGGCTGCTGATGAGTGATGGCCGCTTCAACGAGATCTTCAAGGTCGAGCGCAAGGAGATCGAGCACTTGCGCCTGAACCAGTCGTCGCTGCGCAGCTTGCTGAACACCCCATTCCTGATGGTGGCGCCGACGCTAACCACCGTCGAAGACTGGCGTTGCTTTGTGGAAAATACCGCGACGACCGTGGCCGTCGACCGGCTCCGCGACGCGTTGCCGCCGGTGCAGGGTATCGAACTGTTCGCAATCCGCAATCAGAACCAGCGCTTCATGACGCTCGCCAGCAACCTGATCCACACCAGCGTGCTGGCCGCGCCGCTGCTTGGAATCACGCCCGACGTCGCCGATTATCTCGGGTCGCTGCGCGGTAGTCAGATCCGTCTTGCGCTGGGCAGGATCGCAGGCCTGCCACTGTTCCGCTGGCGCTTCACGAGCACCACTTTCTGGTACGAGTTCACCGCAGACAACCTGACCGACGAGGCGATCGCGCATCAGATCATGCTGACCTCGCCGCCCGACCTCGCGAAACCCAAAAAGGTGCCCGGGTTTGCGGAGTTGCGTCTGGACCGTTGGCAGAAGGAGACATTCGCCTCGGCGATGATGGCTCACGGTCTGCGCGCGTCGACGGCGTCGGATGTCTTTACGCTGAATCAGAGCAAGATGCGCGCGCGCTTCTTCGAGATTCACGGGAGAAGCTCGACATGCGGCAACCAGACCCGCTCGCTCACGTGGTTCGTCGAGAGCGCGGCGCAGCGCCTGCACGCCACGATCTACATCTGGCTGTATCGCAAGGCAATCGCGCGCGGTGCCAATGCGCCCGAGGCACTGATCGCAACGCATGATATCTACGCGCGCCTGTTCAGCAGCATGCCCCTGATATCCGCCGATCGTGCATACAACCTTACGAGCTCCTTCGCAGCCGATACCCGCCTGACGACAGCGCCGTGCCGATCATGCTCGACTCCATACATCGTTTCGAACAGCGATGTGCGCGTTGAAATGCACCACAGCTTCACATGCCCAGCGTGTGCGCAGGACCTCGGCCCGCGTCGCAAGCGCATGCGAAAAAGCAAGGACGCTACAGAATGAGCACCGGCACCTCGCAAACAGAACGTGACCTGCCGGCCGGCCTGGTGATATTCACGTCCGATGGGCGCGCACAGTTTGGTTGGCAGAATCCTGAAACCGGCCAGTTCTTCGCGGAGGCTGACGGGTCGTGCATCGTCAACGCAGTCGGCGCCGTTGCGTGGGCGAGCGACCGGATGCATTGAGGACGTACGCATGGAAGATTTCGATTACCTGGTTCGCGACAGCAATGCGGCGTGGCTCGATGGGCGAGGCGACGGGCGGTTCGAGAGGTATGAGAGCTTCTACCAGGGGGCACGCGCCCAGCAGGCAAGCGATTTCGACCTCGAGAAAACCAACGAGGAGTATGCGGAGACAGCCGGTAAATCGCCCTCCAGACTATTCTCGATGGCCAACTCCCCGCTATTTGGCCAGCTCGCAATTGCCATGCTTGCGGTTTTCATTGCATCGCGGGCGGTGCCGGTACTCGCGCAGAAAGTGCCGTACATAACCGGTGGACTGCTGGTCGCGGCATTCGTCGCATTGCGGGTTTTTCATCGACGTCGGCGAAAGCGCAAATAACCCGAATGCATTTCAACGAAAGGAGCGACCGGAACCCGTCAATTGACGGGTTTTTTATTGGGTGCGCCCGGCAGGGCGCACTCACTCAGAGGTGAAAGTCCTCTACACGCCCGGCAAGGGGAAGTGTTAGCCGAACGGCAAGGGTGTCGCGGGCGACCGCGAATCTGAAGGAAGCCGAAGGCAAAGCGCTGGCCTGACGAACAGGAAGCGGATATGAGGCGGCGTAGCGGGGTGAGGTGTCCCATATCACTGAAGCCCAGTACTTGCACGGAACGCTACGACGTATATCCGACAGGCATAAGCGTGAAGGTGGGTGCGTCATACCCGGGGAGATCTGCATGCGTGCCTTGTGCTACCGGCATCGAGAGGTGTCGGGATGCGCCTGCAGAAGTCAGCAGAGGGCATATTAGGTTGGGGGCAAGGCGGTGAGCCAATGAGAACCTCGACTGAAGGCCTGAACATTGAACAACGCGATTAGGACATCCGACCTCGATGCTGAGCGACGACGCAACAAGGCAGGCAACTGCGCCCAACGGGGGAGGAGGCGAACGGAATTCGCTGAGGACCGCGCCGGGTGCCGAGCCCGGCACGGCGGCGGATGAGCAAACGAAAGCGGAAGGGCCGCGGCAGATGGATGCCGTGGTTGAACGAGCCAACTTATGGCAAGCGTATGAGCGGGTCATGCAGAACAAGGGGGCACCAGGAGTCGACGGACTCACGGTCGCTGAGTTCAAGGCATGGCTGCAACAGCGCTGGCCGAGCGTCAAGGCAGCACTGCTGGCCGGCGACTATGTCCCGGCGGCGATCCGCAAGGTGGAAATACCGAAGCCAAATGGTGGGGTGCGGACACTGGGGATACCGACGGTACTGGATCGCCTGATTCAGCAGGCGCTGCTGCAAGTTCTGCAACCGGAATTCGAACCTGAATTCTCCGGGCACAGCTACGGGTTCCGCCCGGGCCGCAACGCCTGGCAAGCGGTACAACGAGCGCAAAGCTATCTGAAGGAAGGCCGCCGATGGGTGGTTGACCTCGACCTGGAGAAATTCTTTGACCGGGTGAACCACGACATTCTGATGTCGCGGGTAGCTCGGCGGGTCAAGGATGAGCGGGTTCTGAAGCTGATTCGGCGCTACCTGGAAGCGGGCATGATGTCAGAGGGTGTCGTCAGCGTGAGGACGGAAGGTACGCCGCAGGGCGGACCGCTGTCACCATTGCTGTCGAATATCCTGCTGACAGACCTGGATCGCGAACTGGAGCGCCGGGGACACCGGTTCTGCCGCTACGCCGACGACTGCAACATCTACGTTAAAAGCGAAACGGCAGGGCACCGCGCGATGGACGCGATCACCGGTTACCTGGAAAAGAAGCTCAAGCTTCGGGTAAATCGAGAGAAAAGCGCCGTTGCCCGACCTTGGACCCGGAAGTTTCTGGGTTACAGCTTTACGTGGCACAAACAGGCTCGTCTGAAGGTCGCGGAAAGCAGTCTGAAGCGACTCAAAGACCGGGTGCGTGAAATCGTGGCTGGGAACGCCTCGCGCAAGCTCGGCGACACGATTGCAGCGCTGAATCCGGTGCTACGCGGCTGGACCTCGTACTTCCGGCTAACGGAGGTCAAAGGGGTGTTGCAGGATTTGGACGGGTGGATACGACGCAAACTGCGCTGCCTGCTATGGCGGCAATGGAAGCGCCCGGCTACCCGGAACAGGAAGCTACAGGCTCGCGGGCTGGACTCGACGCGGGCGTGGAAATCGGCCAGCAATGGCCGAGGTCCTTGGTGGAACGCCGGTGCGAGCCACATGAACGCGGCCTACCCCAAGAGCTTCTTTGATGCCTCAGGGTTGGTTTCGCTGCTGGACACCCAGCGGCGCTTCCAGTGTGTTTGATGAACCGCCGTATGCGGAACCGCATGTGCGGTGGTGTGAGAGGGCGACGGGGGCAACCCCGTCCCCTACTCGATATATCAATCGACACTCAAGAATTACCAATTATTTCCGATATATCTACAATGCCGACGCGCAGGAATTTGGCATTCATGCGAAATCGAACTGGGACACGGCGCAGCAGCGCGGCGACTTGACTTTGGCGCTGCGTCGGTAGGATGGAATTAAGGTCGCGCACAGTGCACGGCCACCAATAGAAACTCGAGGAAAAAGAAAATGAAGAACCGAAAGATCGCCTTTACCGCTGTGTCGCTCGCCGCAACGATGATGCTCGTTGCGTGCGGTGGTGGAGGCGGTGGTAGCAGCAACACGGGCGCAGCAGCGCCGGCGAGTGGTGCCAGCACGCCGGCGAGTACCGCCCCCACTACCAATTCGGGGAATCTCCAAACGTCAGTGCCGACGGCCGCGTACACGGGCGGAACGGCCCAAGCATCAATTTTTTCGCAACTTAACGCTTATCGTTCGGCAATGGGCGTCGGCCTGTTGAAACAGGATTCGATACTCGACACGTCTGCGTCTGCGCATGCGCTGTATCTCGTAGACAATTTCGCGAACGGCAATATCACCAGCGTCACGCACAACGAGGTCTCGACGTTCGCGGACTATTACGAAGCGACCCCGCTAAGCCGTGCCCAAAAAGCTGGCGCTCCCGCGACAGAATGGATTGCCGAGAACGCAGCTGTCGGGCTGAACCAAGCGACAGGTGATGCCAACGCATCAAACTGCTTAGGTCAGTACCTCAATACGGTCTATCACTTGCAAGGCGCGACAGTCATACAGGAAACGATCGGCATTGGCTTCCAGACCAACTTAGCGCAAGGCACTTACGGTTGCGTGCTGGATTTCGGCGAAACGACGAACGTTGTAGGGACTCCCACGGCCAATGGCTTGTACGTCGGCGGCGGTCAGCAGATGGCGACGACTACAATCGCACATTCGCCTATCTCCAACGAAACGAACGTTGCGCGTGCGATGGTTGCCGAAAGCCCGAATCCGGCACCTGATCTGACGTCGCCTGGGCGTCCTTTGATGGTCCGCATGACTGCGGCGAGCGCGGGCGATGTGCTGACAGTCAGTAGCTTCACACTGACGGCTGCGGACGGCACCGTCGTGCCTGCGCGAATCATCGTGCCATCTGCGGCCATGACAGGCTCGACGGGTGCGACGGCGGACGTGAACAACGGACTGTATCCGGGCGTGGTGTTCCTGCTGCCGCAGGCGCCGCTGGCTGCGAACACCACCTACACGGCGGCGTTCAGCGGACAGCGCAACGGAAAACCAGTCAGTGCAACGCCTATCACGTGGACCTTCACGACCGGTTCATAAGCAGATAAGAAGCAAGGAAAAGCGCCCTTCGGGGCGTTTTTTTTGGCGTCCAGACAAGAAGCGCCCCCGAGGGACGCTTACTTCTCAGGCGCGTCTTAAACGCAATTCAGTGATTGCAAGACCCGCTCGAACCGGTTACGTACTGTGGGATCAAGCCATTAATCTGTCCGTTCGGATGAACAAGGCAAGCGATGACGTAGTTGGTGCCGGTCACTCCGCACGCACTGGTGAACATCGGCCCCTGAGCCGACCATGTGTAAACCGAGTCAGAGGCGTAGTTGGTCAACCCCACCACCTGCGCGACCACAGACATCTGCGGATTCATGGCGGTAGGACCGGTAACGCCGGAAGTCGCTCTGTACCCTTGTGGCGTAGCAGTGGCCTGACATTGGGAAGCAGGATCGGTGCTTTGCGGCGGAGCAGGGGGTGACGAGCAAGCCAAACCGACCCAACTCGATCCGTTCCATGCCGGTGCTGCGGTTTGTGTGAAGCCGTTCGGACATGCTGGTGGGGGCGTGTAGTTGCATTGCGGCGGCGAAAACGTTGAGCCAATCCACTTGGCAGGAACAACGATCGTCCACCCCGCCGTACCAGGGCATGTGGGAGCTGCTTGTGGCGCGTTATAGAGGTTCGTCCCGCACGTTGAATCCTGATATCCGTAAGAGCACGTGACAGGAGCCGCGAGTGCGACGCGGGCGGCCAGCAGAATCCCGGCGAGTAACACAACTCTCAACCACAATGTCCAGAATTTCATTCCTCTTTCCTCAATACGCGCAATACGTTGATGCGGCAACCTGGCCCTGGATACCCGTACCAGGTTCAGTACCGTCCAAGATGTAAATCGTCCAGGGTCCATTGCCCGCGATGACGTAGTTCACCGTTGCGGTCGTATCCACATAGATGCTCCGCGGGTTAATCAGAATTTGCGGCGTAGCGCCGCTCGGACAAACCGGGGCTGGCACGCCCTGCCCGTTCTGCACCGTGTAGTAGCCGTAACCCTGAATGCGTCCCCCGATCGGGGCCCACCGACTGTACTGACAGGACAGCAACTGGCCCGAGCCGTCGCTGTTGCCTGCGATGCCGGTCCCCGCGCAGGCTGTCCCTGGTACAGCGATACTCCCCACAGTCAACGTGCCGGTAACCATAGCGTTGCCATGAACTGTTGCCGGGCCACTGTCGATAGGTGCAGGCGCGGTCCCATTCTGGTTTTGCACGTACAACGTCGCGGGCGATAGGACCGAGTTCGTCACTGCTACGTTGGAGGCGGCTACGGTGGGCGCCGCGATAGTCCCGGTCGCATCGATGTTTCCCACGTTATGCAGATCGACGCCATTCACGTTCTGACTGCCGGTCCATGTCAGGCTACCGTCGCGCCGGATGTATACCGAGTTGCCATCCGAATCGAGAGCATTGGTCGCCACTATGGCTGCCGCTGGAGTGCCAGGCAGGGGGTTCGGTGTGTTCCATGCGCCGTTCAATCCGTACACGGTCGAAGCGTTCTGAAAAGTCGAATATCCGAACGAATTTCCGCCCGCCTGCGCGATCAGCGACGCTCCGACAACATCGGGCTGCCCTGCTTTCAACAACGGCTGCGAAGGATAGAACAGATAGGCGACATGGCAATTGCCCGCGGCCGCTGTGCAGGTCGCCGGAACCATGGTCATGGTGATCGTGTACGTCCCGCCCCAGAACGGACCGTTGCGATGCGGCTGCTTCAGGTTGCCGTTCGTGAAGAGCTGATCGATCGTGGGCGGCGTCAGCGTGGTCGAGCCCGATGTCGTGAACTGCGCCAACAGTGCCGCATAGTTGTCCGTCACCCAGTGAGACAACGCTTCGTTGATGATCGCTTCATTCAGACCTTCGATCGTCATCAGCGCCGCACGCTTGTGCGCCACGTCTTCGCGGATGCCCTGAGCGAGCAACAACGCCGACGCCGCCAGAACGATCACCATTTCGATGATGCTGCCCATGTCCGAAGATTCCTAGCTGCGCGTCGTGTACATCGCGATGCTCGCCGTCGCTCCGGCGGACGTGCACGCCGTCGCGCCGGTGCTGCTGCTGAACGTTGTCGTCGGTCCGGAGACCGTCGTGCCATTGACCGTCACCTGCGTGTATGCGTTCGCGATTGCGGAAACGCTCAGTGCGCATACCGTCGCCGGCACCGGATACGTCACGATCATCGCGTCGTTCGTGTTGATCACCGTTCCAGCGGCCGCCGTGACAGCCCCGCCGAACATCCCGGTGACGCCGGCACCCGCCGCAGCGACGCGCGAACCGGCAGAATCAAACGCATGGTTCTGCGAAAGCGTTTTCAGCGTTTCATTAGAAAAATCCGTGTCGTTGGCTGTCGCATCGAGAATTCCCGTGTGGAACAACTGAGCCTCGCTTTTGAACTGCGACGCGTGAACGCGATCCATCACGAACTTGCCGCCAGCGTATGCAAGCAGCGCTAGCAGTGCGGCCGCGGCCATCACTGCCGCTCCTTCAATCATCGAGAGCTCACCGGATTGCCTGCGACGGCGACCCAATTGAAGCAGCGAAAACTTCCTGACGTTGTTGTTCTGAATTTGCATGACTACCTCAGTGGGCGTTAAAAGTGGTTGAGGACGGGACGGTCGACGTATCGAGGCTCGCAGCGCTCGTCATTACATAGGAGCCGACGCCGATGACCAGGAAGGCCATCGCCGCGAGCCCCAACAGGACGTAATGGGTGATTTTTGCGTTGCGCCGCACGTTTTCAACGACGCGCGATAGCGAATCTCTGCCGAGTTCCTTGATGGCCTGGACGAACTGATCGCGACCCGACGCGTCGGTGATCGTGTCCACGATCGACTCAGAGAAGATCCCGGTATCTAGCGCTCGCATCGGCTCGTCCGGTGTGGCAGTAAGGCGCCGGCTCATCCGGTTCAAATGCCACTTCAACCATGGATCGGCGGTTCTCGTCAGTCGGTCTAGTGCAGCTCGAAGCGTCATCCCTGAGTCGAAGAGACCCGACAGCGAAACAATCAGCAGCGCTGCACGCAGATCGCGCCTGTTCCGCCACATCAGCGGCGCTGCGTCGAGCTTGTTGCGCGTCTCGCCGGTCCATCGCCGCAGCGTCGAGAAGTACGTGAAGACTGCGCCGACGACGACCGCACCGGTAAGCCACCAGTACTCGTAGCAGAAGGTATCGATCGCGTAGAGCACCTGCCCGCCTGCCGGCCATTGGTCCAAGGGCTTCACATCAAGTACCTGCGGGTAAATCGCTCCGCCGAACAGCATGCAGAACGTGTACAGATAAATGATCAGAAACGCGGGGTACGCCATTTGCGTCGACGTAGTCCCGGACAGAATGCGCTTCGCGTTCGCCGCCATCTCAGCCAGTTCGAGCCCCCGCACGGCGGCATCCTCCCGCGTAGACGATCCCGCCAGCTCGAGCAGTGCATACTCGTCGGACGGGATGAAGGGCTTGATCGACTGCGCAAAATCGTCGCCCGCCCGCATTCGCCGCGCTACGCTCTGGAAGACCGGCCAGACCAGTGTCTTTCGTTTGCGGTTGCGCTCTTCGAGCGTGGTCAACCGCTCAAGCAACGTCTCCCGGTTTCGCAGGCCCTTGGCAACAACGTCGAGCCGCGTTTCGCGGTAGAAGCCTTCCCGGACCTTCCGGAATCGCCATGTCGCGACACGGGTTCGTTCGTGGGCCGGAAGCATAATGAAGACCGCGTGGATCATTCGACGGATCACGATGGCATCCTCCCGTCGCGGTCGGGCATAACCCGGTACTGCGCGAACGCACGCATCGTCTGGTCGATGAACCTCGGATCGATGATGCCGGTCGACGCCTTGAATAGCGCGTGCTCATAGATCGTCTTGCCGCTCATGTCCGGATCGCCGAATGCGGCAACTCGTTCCTTCCGCCACACGGTCTCGGCACCTCGCCAGTCGCGGACAGCCACCCGGTCCAGAAATTCTGGCGTCGGGCGGTACAGTTCCATGGCGAGCGTTTGTCCTTTCGTCCCGCCTGCGACCTTCCCTGCTCGTGTGAACAACCCCTTGAGGCGGCAACGCTCGCAGCCGTCTTCGTTGCGACAGGCCATCTGCGACGTGTCGAGGCCAAATTTCGCCCTAAGAATCTCAAGCTGTGCCACCGGCATCACCTCGCGTGCAGGCACCTTACACTTGGGGCACAGCAGCGGAATTAGCTTCTGGTTGCCTACGGCGTTCACGAACTTTTCGGACGACACCTCATCCATCGGCAGTTGGAGCCGCCCACCGGCGAGGCGCATGAATGCACCGATCAAACTATCGGCATGTAGCGTCGTGCGCACCGGGTGCCCCGTAAGCGCAAGCTCGGCGACGAGCGCAGCGATCGCATGGTCCCGGATCTCGTTGACCGTCAGATCGTCCGGGTCCATCCGCATGAGCGTGCGGATTACCTCAGCACTCTTGCGGCTGGCATCCTCGTCTGATTCGTCGGGACGCCGCTGTATTGAGATTTCAGAAAGCCAGGGGTTTGGATACTCCGCGGGCTCGCTTACCGCGTACTGCTTGCGCAGATCCCGTGACGACATCATGTAAGACATCGCGCGGAGCAGCGTCGACTTCGCCGAACCTGTTTCCCCCGTCAGGATCGTCACGCCCCCACTGACGTTACCCAGCGAATCGACGATCTCCAGTTGGCTCGTCTCGAGGCCCATTTCCGATGGCATACGCACCCGTACATTTCGGAAGTTCCCATCAAGCAGTCGCAGTGCGACGTCGAAGCCGCCGACCAACGGCGCGCTCTGCCAGCGGAGATTCAGCAGGTCCATCCGGGAAACCATGGGGATCATCGCGGACTGCGGGGCACTCGGCTGGAACGTCTCCCCCGAGTTTGTGTTGCGCTGGACAAGATCCTGATAGGCAGCCGACAACGCGCGCTTCACTAGCGCCTTGGGCATCCGGCGGTAAGTGTAAAGATCACCGTCTACACGGAAGCGCACCTCCACATCGTCATGGAAATCACGGAATTCCCAGTGCGCGTCACTTGCGTTGAACTCGTGTGCGGCCTCGATCACGTCGCGAAACGTGCCGATGGCGCGGGATGCTTCTGGCACTGCGCTTCCGGCCTCACGAGCCTTCGCCGATGCGTAGATCGCCGCGATCACGTCCACCGTCGCTACCATTTCCTCGCGGATAGCGATATGCGCCCGCTCGAGGTCCTTGACGTACGTCGCATACAACGCGCCTTCATGAAACTCTCGAGTGGTCACCACAATCGCGACGCCCGCCTGCATGTCGACGGCCACGAAGTCGCGCCGCGCTGCGGAGGTGATGTGCAGCGTGGCGTCCGGGCCGGGCTCGCACAGAATCCGCTTGAATGGACCGAGACCTTCGACCGAAATCAGTTGCGGCAGCCCAACTGGCGTGTACAGCACGTCAGACTCAATTAGTGCCTTGTTGTCGTCGCGAGCAGCGGGCTGCTCCGGGCGCTGCGGCGGGGCAGCCGGCGGCTCTTTCTCCTTAGACGGAGCGGCCGCTGCGGGCTCATCGTTTGCACGCTCAGCTGGGACGACTTTCACGGCCAACGGTTCCGCCTCGCTACGGGCGGTTTCCGCATGCGCGCTGGCTTCAGCGCCGGACCAGAACTCACGGGCGCCCGACAACGATTCCGGAATGACGCGCGACGACTCGCGTGTTCTTACCCGCTCGGTCGGTTCAACGTCAGTCACGTCTCCATTACGCAGACGCATACCAAGCGTCATCAGTTGTGGATTCGAGGCCTCGCTCCCAGTCTCAAAGCACGGCTCCGATATAGGCAGGATCGTCGACGGAGCGGATTCAGTGAATCCCGCGCGCCAGCCTCTGAAACGGCCAAGCAAACCTCGGGAGGCTGGTTCGTCAGATTCAACGCTAGAAAACATGCTCATGCTCTTATCTCCCCGGCGGTGCGTAGATCGGTGCGGCCATCGACCCTGCTGGAGGCAGCGGGCCACCAAGGTCGTTGATAGCTTGAAGCGTTGGGGTTGTGGCGGAGCCAGGCGAAGCGCCGCCCCGGATGGGTTCGGTCCAGACGCGCTTGCCTTCGACCACCGTTACGAGAAACCCGTCGACCTTCCGCGCGGTCCAGCCGTTCATGAGCTTCGTGCCGAGATGCGCCGGATACACGCCGCCACCCATTTCGTAAAGCACGTAGCCGCCCGTGGCGTCGCTGTACGCCCCGACGAACGTCACCGGTTCAGCGTGCGATCGGGTCGCGCTCACCCGCTGAACCGGTGACGGTTTCGCAATGAGCGAGGGGTCCTGCTGCGAAGGAAGCGGCGCGACCAGACTTGCGGTATTGCCGGGCTGCCCGCCAGCACCATCTCCGGTGCCCTTGAGTTGGCGCACCACCTTGTCTCGCGATAGTTGGTCAATATCGTCGAGCGTGAGGTGCGGACCCTCTGCTCGCGCCACAACTGAGGTAACAGCAATGCCGATCGCTGGAAGAAGGACGGCGACGCGTGCAAAAGCGCGGCTAGTCGAGAACATAGTATTTGCCCTTCGCTGTGAAATGGATGCCCACGGGTTCCTGAATGCGGTATTCGACTTTCAGGCTGTCGATCGCCATGTTTGCGGGCAACCGCGCCAGTAGCACCGACTGCCACTTGAAGCCTTCAATCGTCCAGTCGCCCTGGCGCATCAGATGTGCCGGTCTGGGGCCCGTCCCCGACTGATCCAGCAGGACAGGCTTCGAGGGCTGTAACGTGACGACGTAGCCCTGCTTATCGAGCTCGTACGGTTGCACCGATAGCTTCTGGGGGGGCGTTTGTAGAAGATTGATCAGCGCCTGCTCAGAGGGCCACGATTTCTGGTCCGCAGGGGACACGGCCGCCACCTTGGGAATAGACGGACCGCGCGTCCTTAGATGAAGGCCATCCAGATCAAAGCTGACGGGCCGCATGGAAAGTGTCGCGTCACGGTCGAATCCTGCGAACGTGCCGCCCTCGCGGCTGTACGTGATGGCGCAGTTGCCCGCAATGCCGCAGTCCGCGTGGTCAAAGCGCCAGCCCGACACGTTCGTCTCGTTGGTGACCAACGTAGCAATCAGCGCCGGTGCGAGCAGATTGGCACGTGGCTGCGCGGAAGCGAACGTGCGTCGAACGGCGTCAGCGTACTTCTCGGCATACGTGGGCTCGTGAGGAGGAGGCGGTGGTGGCGGCTGCATCGCATCGTAGATCTTGCTCCCACCGGCGAAGAGCGCGATCCCGATGATCGTCAACGGCACAGCTGTCGGAATGACAATCGGCAGCTTTGCCACACGTCCTGCCTTGCGATCATCGAGCAGCGCCGCCGGCGTGAAGCTCGCGTCAACGTCGCCGATAGATTGGCCCGTACCGAGAACGACAAGCGCGAGGTTCAAACGCTGGCACTCGTTAACGATTGCTTCGCGCCGGTCCCGTGCCGCCTCAATCTTCAGCACCTCGTCGCTGCGAATAACCCCACGCACAACGAACACGAGGAGAACGCGCTCGGCATCCTGCAGCAGTACGAGCGCGGCGGGTCGCGATTTCACTCGCGCATGTAGCGCTACGCGCGCTGCGCCTGAGTACAACTTAACGCGGCGGATCTCGTTTGATTCAGGCGCGGCGAACCCGGCGATCATCTCCTGCCCGACTTTCAGCTCGACGTAATGCGTCGCGCTGAAGTCTTCTGCGTACCGGCGCCGTTCGCCCTTGGCGCCCTTCACCGGATAGGCGCGCCAGTCCATCCCGAACACCAGGCGCGCTTTTTTCTCAGTCGGAAGCGGTCCAGTAATGTACATGCCCACGCTCACATCGACGGAACGACTGTTGCCGTCAGCATGATCACCTGGAAGGTGCGCGACTTGTTCCAAGTACCCGTGATCCCCGCGATGCCGCCATTCGTCGTGCTGTCCGCCTGATCCGTCATCGCACCATAGAGGACAACCGTTTGCCCGTCAGCGAGCGCGACCGTCTGATCGTCTTTGCTTCCGGTCGTGTGCGCCAGCTGGATCTGCTGCTGCGTCTGCCCCGAACCCACACTCGCGCTCGTGAACGGGCCGTTGAGCTTCGAGCTATCGCTCCAGTACGCAAGGATGATCTGGTTATGGTCGTTCACCGATGGCAGCACGTTCACGAAGTCGCCGGTCGTGACGGTGCCCGGCGTCAGCCCCGGGACGCCACCCGACGTGCCGGTCAGGCTGCCCGACGATGCCTGGGTTGAGCGAAGATAATCGTCACTATGGAACGATGCGACCGAGACTGGCAAACCGTTCAACGTTAGTTTGGTCAGCGTGTTGTCCTGCACCGTCCTGCCGTAGCTGTTCAGCGCGTTGATAACAGCGTTGGTTCCCGAAAGTGGTGCGTTGGGACGCAACACCGATAGACCGACCGAACCACCACCAGACGAAAGCGAAGTAGGCGAGACGAAGCTGATTGCGTATTTCGCCAGTCCGCCCTGAATGCTGTTAAACACGACATCCGCATTCAGACCTGCCTGACTTCCCCGGTTCAATGCGATCTGCAATGTGCGCACACGAATCGCGACCTGACGTGTCGAGATCGCGTTCTCCTTCGTCAGTAACCGACCCATCCGGTCCGCGGCTTCCTTGGTGTCGTACACCATAACGAGTCGGCTCTGCGGATTCACCGTGATGTTCCCCATCGGCGATTTCAGCTTGTTAAGCTCATCGCTGATCAGGGCCATCTGGTCGAATTCCCCATCGCGGCCGGTCGACGTAACAGCCGAGAACGAACCAGTGTTGCCGCCGGAACTACCGCCGCTACCATTGGACTGATTACCCGTGGACGTGTCCATGCCCTTGGACATGGTGGACTTGATCGAGACCTTTCCGGGGATCGCGGCAATCTGGAACATGCGCGTCACGAAACGCGACACATTGATTGTCGAGCCGTCGAATGACCAGTCGAGCCCGAGATCTTCACTCACGTTGCGCATGTACGCGCCAACGTTGCCGGTGAACGGCTGCGCATAAACTGGCTCTTCATAGGTCTTGCCCGTCGACACGTTGGCGCCCGAACCTTTGCCGTCACCCGACGGCCCGCGTGGCACCAGCGTGTCGCGCGGGATGAACACGTCTGGACTCAGGTGTACCGGATAACCCGTTGCGGTAGAGACCAGCGTCGCAATGGTCCTCAGTTTCATGTTTGCCGGAAAAGTGACATTCTTTTCCCGGAACACGGCTGGCAGCGTCGCTTCGTAGGCAACTGGCACGAGGCGGTCACCGAGGAACGCGCTCGGCACGTCCTCGACCGGCGGCATCGAGTCGGGGCCGTTGCCCATCGCATCAACCACCGCCCGATGCGCCGCGTCATACGAACGGTTCACGTCTTCCTGCGTGACTGCGCAACCTGCCAGCGCGAGCATGGCAACGGCCGCAGCGAGAGCCTTCAATCTTGGATAACGGATCATGTTCAGTCCTGGCAGTTCGCGGCCCGCGCGATCACGCGGATGACGTTGTTGGTGTGTCGGCAGATTCGCGTCGGGGTGCGCATGTGGTTAGTCGCTTTCATGACCTGGGTGAGCACCGACGTGAAGTCCCCACTGAACTTCGCGTTGAACTCGAGCGGCAGGTCATCGTCGATCTTCCACGCCAGTTGCCAGCCTTGGGTCTGCAGCCAGCGGTCCAGCGCATTGCGCAGATTCACGTCCTGCGGCGTGACGCTCAACGTCAGATCACCAGCAGGGGCGGACGGCGTTCCTGGCAACACAACGGAAGCGACATTCAGCGATGACTGCGCCTGCGACGGGTTCGTGGGCGCGATCGACGCGGTCTTTTCCGGCGCGGCGTCGACGACCTGCGCCCCTGCGGGTGCGGGCGAAGACGTCAGCACCTGCCAGCCGTCGCCAGCATTGCCGGCGTTGACGTCGGCGGCTGCACAGGAGAAAGACGTGACGCTGATTAGCGCGAGCGCGGCGAGGATCTTCGACAGGGCACCTGCCCAGCGTTCGTTTGGGATGGTCAGATTCATCAGCATGGTTCAGTTCCCCGCGCGCTGCAGGCGTCGTTGAATAGCGATTGCATAGGCGAGCTGTTTGTCAGGCGAACTGGCGTTGTACGCGCCCACCGCCTTCCACGTCCGCCCGAAACGCCTGATTTTTGAAGCGAGGATCCAGGTTCCCACGTACGCGTTTATGCATCTGTCGAACAGGTGCTGCCTCGTGATTCCGTAACGGGCGAGCCGGGGAAGCTCTCTTGAGTTAACCTGCATAAGACCGATGTCCTCGCTTCCATCCGCGTTCACATGCGCCACGTCGGCACGCATCGTTGATTCCTGTTGTGCAATCACCCGCACGAGTTGCACATTGATTCCTTGATAGGTTGCGGCGTCGTCGAGACAGTCGGCCTCGCACTGAAGCGAGTACCCTGCGACGAATGCCGCGATAAGCAGGCAGATCGCGCGATTCATGGTTTGCTATCCATCCCGGCGGTCGCTGTGAGCGTGCCCGGGGCAACTGGTGTCGCTTGGGCCACGTCGCGTTCGACGTACTTCACGTCGTGCCTGCGCGTCACGTTCACCGTGTTGCCATCAGCGGTTACGATGAACTGCTCTGAAGTGCCCTTGAACCGGTAGAAACGGCCTTTCTGCTCGCCCGATCCCAGGTGATGCACGTCCGCGACCGTGACCTGGACAACAGACTCAGCGAACTTGAAGTACGTCTCGCCGTCCTTGTCGAACACCGCCTCGAGATGTGCCGGGCTAGTTCCCTCGAAGTCGTACACGGTAGCCGCCGTGCGCTCCATCTCAACGCTCGACGCGCCATTCGACACAATGAAACGCGGTGCCCGCTCAATCGTCATGACGTTAGTCGCGTCGTCCCATCGTGGACGAAGCGACCGGCCTTCCATGCTCTGGAACGTCAGCTCCCTGGGCGGCTTCGCCGCGAAGCGGATCTGTGTGTGCGTGTCGTCACCATCCCGGATTGCCTGTGCGCCAAAGTTCCGCGCTAGCAACGACGCCTGAGGTGCAGCAGGCGTAACCGTTGGGACCACAGTCGCGGCCGTGCTCTGCTCACCGGCTGCGTAATTGAGCGCGGCAGACTTCGGCGCTTCCCGATGCAAGCGGACATGACGCGCACCGAAATCAACATCGGCGTACAGCCCAGACTGCGTCATCAACTGATCGAGTGCCTGCAGCCAGTTTTCCCCCGGGCGAGTCGCAAACCCTGACTGGTTGTTGAGGTCCACATCTTTCTGGGCGGACCCGGTCCACCCCTGCGGCACAAGCGCCTTGACGAGATTGGCGACGGGCATCGTCGCCTTGAGGTCGCGCACCGGTTCGAGCGCACCATGCGAACCGATAAGAACGAGCCGGTTGGTAAATCCATCGAACGTCGCGGGCTGATCGTCGCGCAGCGATGCGAGCGCGCCGGAACCCCCGATGAAGTGGTTTGCCCGGGTCCAGCGCGCGACAGCACTGCGACCCGCCACCTTGTAGCTGATTGTCTCTGGCGTACCGTCAACAACGACGTAGGGGCCTTCGCTGTGACCGCCATCCGCTGTTATGACCTGTCCCGCCCGGGGCTGGATGTATGTCTTGCTGCCGTCGTTAAAGATCAGCGCGGGGCGCTCGGTAATACCCCCCATGATTTCGTAGTCGAAATCGAACGGATCGGTGTTGGCCGCGAGCACCGACCGCCCCATCAGGAGGCACAGACATACGATGGCGAAAGGAGAGACGATGCGCATCAAAGGCCCGCTTCGATCTGGTTGAGGTGACGCACGAAACGCAAGAGGTATTGCTGACCCGGCGTCGGGTTCGCGCTGTGGTAGTAAGCGATCGCCTTCGCGACCGAATGGGTCTTGCGATAGTTCTCGTTGAGAATGTCCTCGGCGACGCGGATATTGGTCGCCGGTGCCAGCGCGTCCCATGGCGATGCAAAGCGCTGCCTGTGATAGCACCAGTTCACCTGCATGATGCCGACATCGAAGTCGCTACGACCAGCGTTGATGAGGCTCTGGATTGCCTGATACGCATCCTCGCGTGTGCGGAAAAAGAGGCCGCGGCCCGCGACATTCAGGGTCCACGGCCACGCACGCCCGTTCAGCCCCGACTCGTTCAGGGCGATTCCTGCGAGTACTTTCGCGTCAACACTTGTGCGCATCAGATCGAACGGCGTTTGCGCGCTGGCACACGCCCAGCCGCCTCGGCGCTCGGTGATCGCAGCCTGTGCTTCGTCGTCCAGTCGGGCAGGCTGCAGCCAGCCTTTCTCAACGAGGAGGCGTTCGAGCACAACCGTGCGCGAATCAATCGACACGGTCATTCCGGTCTGCGGATTGCTCGACACCACCTGCCCAACCAGTGGCGTCGCCCACGACGTGAACGCATCGAGGCCGCAGTAGAAAACCGGCTTGCCGTCCAGTGACGCGAGCTCGCGTGCGCCGTCGCCGGCAAGCACGTAGTTCACGGGGCTGATCACCGCAGCGATGGTTGCAGCCTGCGTCGAGCTCGCCGTGATGGCAGCGAAAGCCAGTGCGATCGTTCCGAGCAGGTGCCTATTCACGGTACGGCTCCAGATGGATCTCGCGATTCACCTTGATCATGAAACGCTTGCCCCAGTCAGTTGTGATCGTCGGAGGAATGTTCTGGTAGCGATTCATGATCGACTGCGTGGTCGTTGCGGCCACCTGCCCTGCCGTACTTCCGACCTGGGTTACGCCGAGCGGTCCCGTCGTCGTTGACGAATCGCCGCCGTCAAACTTCCGGATGAGAATGGCCGTCAGGAACGACGTACCGTAGATCTTGAGGAAGTGGTTATTGACGTCGCCGGAGAATCCCGCCCACCCGTTCGTATCGGCACCCTGTGCGCCGTAAAGCGGAACCTGTTTACCATTCGGCAAACGCAGTTCGGTAGCAGCGACCAGAATGCTTTCCTGACCGGGCTGGATATCGCTCGCATAAGGCGCTGTAATCGTTGAACCCTTGGGGATCATCAGGCAGTCGCCTCGGATGCTGTCGTACACGTCCTCGTCGACGACGAGCGCGGCCGTGCCGGGACGATCCGAATTCAGCGCCTCGATCGTCAGCACCGGGATGTGATGCGGAGGCGAAAGCGTGCATCCGCGCGACTGACCAACGAAGCCCGCGCTGAGAAACCCCTCCCCCGATGCCGATTGCGCTTTCGCATCGTTGAGGAACTGGTTATCCCGGCTCTGTGACGACGGCTGTGCTGCCGGCGCGCCGAGCTTCCCCGCGAGCGCCGCAGCCTGGGCATTGGCCGCGCCCATCGCCGCCTGTTGCGCTGCCGCTTGCTGCAAAGCCATCTGCTGAGGTGTCAGCAGCCCCGGCTGGGCGAGCGCAGACGACTGCCCCTGATCCTTGAGTTTTACACCGGGCCGGAAGATCGGCGCCGCGTAGACCGCGTCCTCCTTCACGTCCGCGGAAAGCTTCGACACCTTCTGATCGTTCACGAAACCGTCCATGGTCAGGGAAGGCTTCGATGGGTCGGTCGCTGGTGGTGCGGACGCCGCACGTGCCTGGGCTGCTGCCCGGCGTGCAGCGGCCTGCTGATCTGCGATGATCTTGTCGACGTCTTCGGTGTTGTGACTTTTATCGACGACTTCGGCCGCCTTTGATGCCTTGAGCAGGCGTGCCTCTTCGGCAGCATCATTGCTTGCCTTGACCTGGTAATAGAAGCCGATCGCGCCGATTGCGACGGCGGCGATAGCGCCAACGCCGAGCAGCGCATTACGCGGCGATTTACCTTTGACGATCGCGGCCTGATCTGCCGTCGGCTGTCCGTTCTGGTTTGCCATGGCTGCGCTCAGAAACCGAAGATGCCGCGGCGACCGCGGGTCACCTTCACTTCGTCGTTGCCGGCGCGCAAGACGATCTCGCTGGCCATCTGCTGGACAACCATGTACGGCCCCCGACGGATGAAGTTCGGACTCACGTTATCGCCGTGATCCTTCACGACCGGCACGGCGAAAGGCGAGTCCGGCGGCAGACGCAGCCACACGAAACGGCCGTCGTCGAAAACGGTCTCCGGCTTGAACGGGGCCGATCCGGTCACGGTGTAGTCGAAATTGAGTTTGTCCGGCGACACGCCAATCGGACCCGAGTCGGTCGTGGACCGCCCTGCCCCGTCGTCACCGGCAAGCGAACCCGATCCGCCGTCACGCTCCTGGCGCGCGCGCACTTTCGCCATCAACGACTGCGGATAACGGAACCGGACCGTCTGATAGAAGAGTCCGCCGAGCGGCGACGAAACGAGCGTCATGTCGTACTCGCGCTGGTTCGTGGTGAGGTGCATCGTGTTCACGAGGCCCGGTTTCGCCGGCTTGACGAAGACGTGGTTGGCGCCGTCCGTGTCCACGACCCACTGGATCGAATCGCCAAGCGCCGGGTCCGCGACAAGCGACTCGCCTGGCGCAAGCTCGATCGTCGTCGTCTTCAGCGGCGCAGTCATCACCTTGAAGATCTGGTCGCGGCTGTATGGGAACACGGCCATGCGTGCGTCCCCCGGCATCGTCAGCGGATCGGTTCCGCTGTTGTACGGATTGACCGGGCTCATCGGATCGCCGAGCAGATTGGCGATTTCCTGCGACGCGGCCGAGGGTAGCGTGCCGGGTTTAGCCGCGAACGTCGGCAGGCAGATCAGCGCGCATACGATCGCGCCGACCAGCGAAGTCAGTCGATGGTGTGAGCGCGTCATGATGTCTTCTGCAGATTGGTGAACGGATAGAAGATGCCGTACGGGTTAGCCGTCAAGGCGTCCTCGGAGGCAGGCGGTACGATCTGGTAGCGCCAGGTTAGCGCGTATTTCTGGACGACCGGCTTGGCTGCCGGACTGTCCGTCGTGCTCGCGGTGAACTCGACAATCGCCGTTGAGTCTTCAAGCAACGAGACATTCGTAACCTTCACTTCGCGCACCAGCTTCGGGTTGGCGGTAATCGCCTGGAACGGCGCGTCGTCCTTGAGCCACGTACCGAACTGGTTGCGTGCGTTGCCCACCATCTGTGCCTTGACGGCATTGATGTTCCGGGCCATACGGGAGTTTTCGAGTGCATCCGTGAGGACAGGCTCGATCGTGAACCAGCGCTCGACTGAGTCCTTCATCGAAGCTCGAAGCGCCTGGTCTTCCGGCTTGTACGCTGCGAGTTGCGTCAGGACGGGATGCCCGGCCACGTCCGACGACACACCGTAGGACTTAACGACGGACGGGGGCGGCTGGCGAGTCCAGACGGCACCACCCGCAATGAACGCGAGAACGAAGCACAGCATCTTCCAGTGGTTCGCCTCAACGCGCAGCCGGGTGCCTTGATCGAAAATGATCCCCTCCGGGTCCTCTTCCGAGTACCCGCCGGGAGCGGTTGCGAGCGCGATCTGTTTTTTGCTTCTGAAGAAACGCATGACGGACTATCCAATTGGGCCGACTCAATTGGAGCAGCGCCGCAGGCAAGAGCGTCATGCAAAAGAGATGCGATTTTCGAGCGCTTTCCCGAGATGCCTTACATTGGATTCCCCTCCGGCCGGTGCGCGTAATCGGTTGGCCGCCCTTAGCCGAAATGACCCACAAGATGAGCCCGCTTTTCAGCTAATGTGCCGCTCGGCTATTTGATAAAACTTATCATCGCCTGCCTAATGGCTTGCACACTTTGCACAGCACTGCCCGACGCCGAAGGCATCGATTTTTCATTGAATAATCAATAGGTTTTCGTCGAATCGGTTTGAGGGCAAATCGCCGAATGCGTGTAACCGATTACGCGCTGCATTTCTCTTTCTGCAACAATGCGCGGGGCCATGCACTTCGTTTGCGCTTATGCAGCAACAAAGAAGGGAAGTTGCTGCGCCTGCGTTCAGACACCTAGTTGGTTCAGTCGAATAACTCGCGAGAGGTGCTTGACTTGACGTCCGCGCACGGTAGGTTCGTCTACAACATCCGACCCGAAGCCTTCGAAAGTGAAACAGGACAATGGACTCAAATAACGAACTCGAGCGCCACACAGCGTTGATCGAGCATGCGAGGTTGCGAGCAGCCTCCGCATCCGCTGTCACCCTCGGGCGATTCTACGAACGTCTCTTGCAGAACAAGTTGTGGCACTCGCAGACTTCGCTCGCCGCTGACCTAGGAATTTCCGCGGCTCAGGTGTCTAGAGTTCGCGCGGCCGCGAGGTTACCGGACGAGGTCATTCAGACTCTGGAAAACGAGGATGGCCGCGGCATTACTTTTCGCAAAGCCCGGGCCATTGAACTACTTATCGAAGCACTCGGGGCTGCCGTGGTGCGGCAGAACGCTCGATTGCTGCTTCAAAGCTCGCAGCTGACCCTAGACGCCTTTGTATCGGCCGTAATCGATTCGCGCAAAGACGGTGGAACGCCGCTAGTACGATTGGTAGCAGACGAGCGGGCTATGCACATTCGCATCGAATCGCCGGAAATTCGGCGACTGTTTCCGCACATCGTTCAGCTTGAGGGGTTTCTTAGCACAGCCGTCCGGGCTGTGCTGGCGACGGCGACCAAGTAGTTTCACAGTCTCGTTCAATGCAAACAATTGTCCGAGTCTGCAGAGCACCAAGCCTTTTCGGCTAAAACAAACGGTAGGGCTGTCTTAATCGCAAAGTGCCGTCCGCCACCGAGAATCTGTGTTGAAAAAATCAACTTGATCTACGGTTACGGCGTCGTCATGAAGGTCACTCGACTTGATTAGATCGTACGGATTCGACGCTACGCCTGTCCAGTTCGGCCCGCGTGCGCTCCAGTTCATGCGCGATCAGTTTCTCGTCTGGCAGCACCGTCTGGTACTCCGCTGCGAGAATTTTGTTCGGCAGGTTATCGAGTGCATAGTGTGCTTCCGCTGCCCCCTTCTCGGCACACAGGATCAGGCCCACCGGAGGATTTTCACCAGGCTTCATCCAGTGTTCACGTGCGTAGTTCAGATAGAGATGCATCTGTCCCGCGTCGGCATAGCTGAACCGGCCCACCTTCAGGTCGATCACCACGAGACACCTGAGTCGCCGGTGAAAAAACAGCAGATCCACCCTGAACCAAGCGTCGTCGATCCGCAACCGTCGTTGTCGGCCGAGAAAGGCGAAGTCGTCGCCAAGCTCCAACAGGAAGTCGGTCAGATGACGGATCAAGCCGTCTTCAAGGTCGGATTCGGAATACTCGTCCTTCAGGTCCAGAAACTCCAGCACGAACGGATCCCGAATCGCCTGCTCAGGCGTAGGTGCGTCGTCAGCCTTGGACTGCCCTGCCTTGCGCAGCATTGCCGCCTTGTTGTGCGAGAGGGCTACACGCTCGTAGAATTGGCTGCCGATCTGCCGGTCAAGCTGCCGCACTGACCAGCCGCAGCGCAGGGCTTCAGCTTCGTAGAAGCTGCGGGCCGCGGGATTCCTGAGCGACAGCAGGCGCACGTAGGCCGACCAAGGCAACGGAAACACCTGTGCCACGGCGGTCAGATCAGGAGAGTTTCGTGCAGGTGATTCAGAAAGGTGTCGTCCGGCAGAAATTGCAGACAGTGTCGGGACAATTTTTGGGGACGGGGATTTTGCAGACAGCGTCTGCAAAATCTGCTCCGTCGGCCTGCTGAGATAAAACGCCCGCATCTGCGAAAGGTTGCGCCAGCCGAAGCCCCGCCCAAATCGCTGGGACAGATCGGCACCGAGCCGCTTGATTAGTGCTTCGCCGTAAGCGGCGCGGTCCTCACCGCCCTGCTCGAATTCCACAATGCGCCGGCCAATCTCCCAATAGGTTGCCGTCATCAACGCGTTGAGACTGCGGGCCGTCGCCTCGCGCGTGGACTCCACTACGTCAGCAATTTCGCGTTGCAGGCCCGCATAAACGGCTGCCGCGATGTGGGACTTCGTCATGACGCGTTCACCGCCTCCCTGAATATATTGCCGGCAGTGAACTTGGCCGTCTTCACCACTGGAATCTGGGTTGCTTTCCCGGTTGCCGGGTTAAGCCTCACGCGTGGCGCACACTCGCCACCCGAGAAGGAACCGAAATCGATCAGTTGCACAGTTCCGCGCCCTGCCACCGCAGTGGTCACCGCGTCGATCGCCTCACCGGTAGACATCTTGCTTTCACTTTTTGCGCCGACGACCGTATCAACCAGCTCATGCTTATTCATCGTTTGTCCCTGTAGGGCGTTCATGAGACCGTTCCCGAGGACCGCGGCCGCCGGTAACGCCACCCTATCGCACGGCGGCGCATCCGTGCAAACAGAACGGGGATCCCTCAACTCCAGATACTCCAGGGGCCGCCAGCGATTGAAAAAATAGCGACAGCGAATCGCTTGAAAACGAGGAGGTGTTCATGCTGACATTTACGCCGTTGCGCGAGACGAATTCATGCGCCCGAATACGAATTGCCCTAGGTACCAAACCAGTTCCGTATTCGCAACGATGTCCTCCTCCTCTACAGTTGCGGCCTCGAGCTTCATACGACGCAGCATGAGCTTGCCCTCCCTCGACGCAACCCATGCGCGCACCAGTTCTTTGCGGGTTTTGGCGTCCGCCGCGTTGAAGTGTTCGCGGCCCTTACGCGATTCCTCGTTCATGCGTGCACGGACCTCTTCTTCGCGCGAAGCGATGCTGCGTGCGACCGAACTCTGGGTTTCAGTTTTTACAACCTCCGCTTCAGTCTCTTCGGTAAGTAGCTTCGCCTGAACCTCGACCATCTTCCGCTCAGCTTCAGACATCTTCCAGTTATCGCGCAGGGCTCGCATCAGGTAGCCGGCGGGACTCCTTTTAATCTGTCCACGATTGAGCTTGAATCGCGTGTATTCGACAGCCTGCTGGATGTGCGCATCGCTCCAGACTTCGCGGTGCTCGGAAATCTCGCTGAACTGCTTGGTAGACAAGTTAAATTCTTCTTTGAGAATTTTGTACAGGTGGCTGGCGTCAGCCAAGCTGGCGAGCGCAGCGTCGGCGGTATCCTTGCGCTTGAGCAGGAACCTTATGCGGTCGATTTTCCTCGACGTGCTGGACTCGGTCCTGGTCTCATAGGACAGCTCGATGTCCGACACCTCATTGATTTCACGCACAGCCGGTTCTAGCCAGTCGCGCTTGAAGTATTTGAAGATGGCGGCGTTCGCTCCCATTCTGCCGGGCCAGTTTCGCATGTCTTCAAGCGGTATCCATTCCGTTCGGCCATTGGGAACACTGGGAAGGACCTGGTCATAAATCGCGCGCGCTAGGCTGCGAGTAAAAGCCGTCGATATGCGCAGGCTCAACCAGTGAGATTTTTTTGGGTCACGGATTTGCGGGACCAAGCGAGGGTGCACGTCGAATCGAATGCGCCCCCTGTGGAAGCCGACCATACCCATCAACTGGACTGATACCCACAGGTCGTTTTCGTTGGGGTCCCGATCGAGCGGTGTATCGGTGACCTGGATTTTCGCGTTCTGAGCTTCGTCCGCAATAGTGCGCAAGTGCTTGAGATTGCGGCTGTCATAGCGCATCAACCACTTGAAGTAGTTCAACTCAACGTCGTACTGGTCTCGTGCTTCCTGCTCCTGGGCGACAATGAAATACGCGGCGTCAAGAAAGCGCCGCGCCGGCAGCCCCATGTTGACAACTTGGGTGAAGAAGTTGTTGCGCTGGTATCCGATTTCACGATTCGCTTCGGTGATGGGCAAACCCAAGTCGAACATGTCCTCGAACAGCGCGAGCGCCATCTGTCGCGGTGTCACTTTCGACTTGCCTTCTTCTGGACTGTCCTCGGCCGCCATATTCTCATCTGCTCTTCATTTTCGCTTTCGGGAATGTAGCATTCGTGGGTGAGCTGTCAACACATACAACCTCACCATGAGCCGGCCGCACTGGCCGTCTGTCGCCTGCGCTCATCTGCCATGCACAATGAACCTCACCGCAGCACAATCAACCTCACCACGACAAACACGTATCTCCCCTCAAACCCTTATCCCGTGTGATTAGAAGTAGTTTTTGCGCCGCTATGCACAGCCAACCTCACCGTGGCATGAGCCAGCGATTCCTGCACATCTGACCTCACCTTCGTGTGGAACTGGTCTCACCTTGTCCACACAACGAAACTCACCTTCGTACACAACTGACCTCACCTTTGACACATCTGACCTCACCTTTTGGAGGTTAAGACTCTGAAAATAAACGAAGTTGGGTTCCCCTGTTTGTTTGTTGGATTGTTTGATTTATAAAAAAACAAACCAACCCGTCGCTAAGAAGCAACCTGCGGAGCGTCCATGATGGTGAGGCTGATTGTGCCGAATAGCAGTTTGGGTCCAGCCCCTGGATTTGTTTCACAGAAACACGTTTTGGATCGGGAAAGCAACCGATCGAAGGTGAGGTTCATTGTGCAGGCGTCTGCACAGACACCTGTATAGAAACCCGCGCGCGTACGATCCGGTGAAAATCGTAAAGGAAGGTGAGGTCAATTGTGCTGGGTGAGACAACTTTCAGCGAGCCGATGTGTTCGTAGCACAATGAACCTCACCATGTGCTGCACTTTTGTGCAAAGTGCGATTTGCGTGCGGATACAGCCTTCAGAATGAGCACAAGCGACCTCACCTTGAACGACCATCTGGTGACCGGTGCGCTAACTACAGCGCCTTGTCGGTGACAATACTGCCGAATGGTAGCGGTCGAAAGAGCGGGAGGTTCCTCTTTTACGCGTGTCGGCCGCATTCCAGTCAACCGCAAACGGGCAATGACGAGTGGTTTTTGAGAAAGTCTTCATAAAAAACAGTCGTTTATAGAGCAATTTTCATGTGTTTCCTGTATTCTGAGGTTCATCGAAATTTACGGATAAACCTCAGAATGGTGAAAACGAGCCAACTTCCTGCTGTGGACCGAACGGTTCCTCTTGAGCAGATTAGCCAGTTCGCTGAAAAGGTTTCAATTTTCACGGATGAACTGCGTAACACCATTCTCGCACCCCGACCGCGAAAAGCTGCTCCTGTTTTCAAAACAGGGGAAATTGCTGAGATGTGCAACATCTCTCATTCTCAGGTCCAATACCTCGCAACGAAGAGCGACGGAGAGTTGCCGCCAGGGACCGCTGCCGGTACCGGCCGGACCCGCACATTCACTCTGGAGGAAGCACGCCTCTGGGTCCAGAAAGTCTCCGACATTTATCAGACTCCACTGGTTACGGGAACGCGTGAGCCAGAAGGGAAAATTGTTATTACGGCGCAGTTGAAGGGCGGCTCGGCAAAGACAACCACAACTATGTGTCTCGCGCAAGGACTGACGTTGCGCGGGCGCAAGGTGCTTGTCATAGACCTCGACCCCCAAGCCTCGCTTTCTGAACTGTGCGGCTTGTACGCGGAAAAGGATGTGACGCCGGATGACACCGTGTTGCCGTATATCTACGACCAAGACGTCGAGGGTGGCCTGGAAGCAAGGGTTCAGTCGACTTACTGGGATGGGCTTGATGTAATTCCGGCTCACACCGAATTGATTGGCGCAGAGTTCCATCTGCCGGCGATGCAGAAGATGAGGCCAGGATTCCGGTTCTGGACAGTGCTTCGCCAAGGTCTCGAGCCATTACGCAAGCGCTACGACTACATCCTCATGGACACGTCGCCTTCCCTGTCGTACCTCAACCTGAATGCACTGTTGGCGGCGGATGCCATGGTCATGCCGATGGTTCCCGAAAATCTGGACTTCATCAGCTCGCTATCGTTTTGGCGACTGTTTTCAGATGTATCCAAGAGTTTCATCAAGTATGAGCAAGACAAGAAATACGATTTTATCTCACTGATGCTTTCGAGGGTCGATTACGGGCGCACCTCCTCCGCACCTATCGTGCGCGCATGGGCACAGAGCGCATATGAGAGCTGGCTGCATTCGATTGAAGTGCCGGCCAGTTCCGTGATGAGCACAGGAGCGTTGGCATTTTCAACGGTATTCGACGTAAGCAGTACCCATGCCGCGGCGAAGTCGTTGCAGCGTGTACGACAGCCCCTTGTCGATTACTGCCGATGGGTGGACGAAATCTATTCAGAAAAATGGAGGAGCGCGCAATGAGCAATATGCGAGATCAGTTGCTGGCCAAGACGTCCGGCATCCGGACGACCTCATCTATTAAGGAAGATGAGGTCAAGCGTAGTAACCGAACGCAGACGGCGCCTGGCCTCGCGGGTGCGCTTGCGGTAGCGCAACTACGGGTCCAGGAGCTGGAATCCACTGGCGCCGCGTCGCAATTATCGGTGTCCGACATCGTGCCGAACCCTTGGCAGCCGCGGCGGGTATTCAACGAGGCAAAGCTGTCGGAACTGGCCGAGTCAATTCGAGAAGTCGGGCTTATGCAGCCCATCGTGGTCCGTCGCGCCGAGGATATCTATCAGATTGTGGCAGGCGAACGTCGGTGGCGCGCACATAAGATGGTGGGACTCGATGCCATCAAGGCTGTCGTTGTGGAGTGCTCCGACGAAGACATGGCTGTGCTAGCCCTCGTGGAAAATGTTAGTCGTGACGACTTGTCGGACTATGAGGTCGCCATGTCCATGAGGCAGACCGAGAAGGAGTTCCCTGACCGTAAGCGGATGGCTGAGGCACTGGGTATGTCTCGAAGTGGGCTCTACCAGTTTCTCTCGTTTGAAAATTTGCCGGACTTCATCAGAAAGGACCTCGATATCCAGCCGCGGCTGCTTGGCGGGACGGCTGCCCAAGCCATTGTTGCGGCCATCAAGAAACATGGCGAAGACGGTGCGAACGCAGCAATGGAACTCTGGCCGCTTGTCGTGAAGGGCGACATGGATCAGGGGAAGGTGGCTGCGGCGATTAAGGCGTTGGCAACTCGTCGAACGACGACGACTAATTCTGCAAGCGAGAGAAGCATCGACAAGTTTTTCTCTGGCAAGGAACACGCCGGGTCCATTACCAAGGACATTGGGGGTATCACGGTAAAGATTAAGGCCGGCGTGCTCACCGACGCGCAGGAGACGCAGATTCGGGAGCTTATCAGCCAGATGTTCCACGCTCAGCCGAAAGCGAACTGAGGAAGGCTCACTCTTAACCAAGCCCGCCTTGCGCGGGTTTTTTTTCGTCCAGCCGTCCCTAATGTGTCTAGAGTCTAGACACACCGCCGCTTGCGTCGCTATCTGGCCCAGAGCATACGTGTCTAGACTCTAGACAAGGGGTTAGGCAGCGCTTGGCGGCCACCGTGCGGCCACGAGAGGACCAATGAAGGGCTGCGACCCCCTTGGCGTGTCTAGAGTCTAGACACGCAAGAAGATAGTTGTTGGTTCCGGGTAGCGCGGGCACGATCCAAGCAGTTCACGCTACGGTAAGCATCGATGGTTGCGGACGAGGGCTTGAGCGTGTCTAGACTCTAGACACGAGGTTAGGCAGCAGTTGGCGGCAACCATGGGGCCATGCGAGGACCGATGAAAGGCCGTAGGCCCCTCGGCGTGTCTAGAGTCTAGACACGCCAGAGGATAGCTGTTGGTTCCGGGTAGCGCGGTCTGGACCTTGGCAGTTCACGGCACCGGTAAGGCTCGATGGTTGCGGACGAGCCTTGAGCATGTCTAGGCTCTAGACACGCCTTCAATGGAAGCAGCTACACAGGAGCGAGGCCATTGTTGAGAAGCTGCGCACGAGAGTCAGTAAATCAGCGCCCTCGCAGCAGCCTGCTCAAGTTGAATGCGAAAAGCGTGCGGCCCAAGGAACACTTCGGCTCACCCCCAAACTTGCGACAAGCATTCATCGTGACTGCGAGTAAGCGTTCCTGTTTGCCGTACCTTCGTCTTGAAAGTTGCTGATTGTTGAGCAAAACCCACTCGCGCAACTGGCCGCGGATTCGAGAAGATGCCGGACGAGCATCCACCGCGACATTCACGTCCGGTGCCCTGGTGCGTTTGAAGGACGCAGCGCCGCCCCCGCGGCAACCCCTAATATCGCGACGAACCAGACTGCTGTGGTCAGCAATGTTCGTCTGTGCGCGACCATCTCCTTGATGTTGTTGCAGGTCATGGTATTTCCTCTTGCAATTGTATCCATGCCTTTGTGGAGCAAGCAGGCGTGATTGCCATGACCGTATGCTGATGCGTTTCTATTACTGCGTGCTCAAGTAGCGTCGCACTAGAACTTCCCTCCTTCCGCTCGCCGTCGATACTACCCGGCAGCACCTTAGACTGGTCCACACGCCGATCAACTCTCTCTCTCTCTCTCGAAGCACCGAGACGATTTCAGTCATCAGAGCCGGCCCGGGCGGGCGGATATCCAATAGGCCGGCTGCCCGCCGCGAATGGCCTCCGCGATTTGTAATGAACTGGCCAGTTGCGCGGGTACCAATTTCTCTAGTATTTGCGGTGAGCGCCGGATCGTGATCGGCGAGGGACGCCGCGCCAATGACAGCTCATCACGTGCGTGAAGCTCTGCCGCACGTTGCGGCGGAGGATGTGCAAGCGGCCATCGTGAAGGTCCAGCGCATCGACAATCCTCGCTGCGCCGATCATAGCGACGAGGAGATCCTAATTGCGCGGTGGTTTCTGGTAGTGGTGGGATGCTGACTGTTACCGTGTCACGCGTGAACGGGCCAACTGCGTCGCCAGTGCGCGTTTCAGCGGTTCGTCGTCCACGTACTGACGGAAGGTCCGCAGATCGCTGTGGCCCATGTTCTCGAGTGCCGCAGAGGCGTCCAGGCCGTCGCGGACCGCCTGCGCGAGCCCTTTGGCGTAGGTGTGGCGCAACCAGTGCGTGGACGCGCGTTCAAACCGGTCGGCATCGACGCGCCGGCCGTGGGCGCGGGCGTAGGCGAGGGCCTCGCTGCACAGTCCGGTGACCAGTTTCCAGATCGCGGTGCGGCTGCGGATGCCCTTGAGTTCACCCCAGCGGGAGCGCCGCACCGACAGTAGCAGCGGCAGGTCCTCGTCTGGTGACAGCACCGGTGGCAGGCCAAACGCGATCCGGTAGGCCTGCAGCGACAGCGCAATCTCGTCGCACGGCACCCAGCGTGCTCTGCCGCCCTTGCCGCGCTCGACGCGCAGCAGCCACTGGAGGGGGGCGTCCGGAAACTCGCGGCGCAGCGTCTGCGGCACCGGTTCGATGCGAACATGGCCCATACGGCACTGCACCACCTCACTGGTGCGCAGGCCGGTCCGTTCCAGCAGGTCCACCGTGAACAGGTCGCGCGCATTCGCCAAGCGTGCCTCGCGGCCGGACTGCGCGCCCGGGCGGGCGGCAATCGTCTCGCGCAGCAACGCCGTGTCGTCCGGTGACAGGAAACGCGACTGCTTTTCCGGCTCGCGCCGGCCGACCGTTGGCAGGCCCGTGGCCGGATTCAGCTGCAGGTAGCCCACGTCGCGCAGCCAGTCGAACAACGAGGTGACGATTTTCTGGGTCTGGCCTGAGGAGCGGTCGGTGAGCGGCCCGAGGAACGGCCCGAGGAACGGCCGCCAGTCCGGCGAGCCGCGACGTACGCCGTGCTTGCGCACCGCCCACGGCGCGGGCGCCTGCAGGAACCCGATGTAGGCGGAAAACTCGTCTAGCCCCCAGTTCGAGATCGGCACGCCGGTCTGCCGCGCATACCAGAACAGACGTTCAGCCTCGGTGCGGTACTGCGCGAGCGTGGTCGCGGCGAGCCGCCCGCGACCGGTCGCCTTGGCCGCGAGCCAGCGGCCGACCACGTCCTCGTCGGACAGGTCCGGGGGGAGGATCGGACTCTCACGCCGGTTGACGACTGCACGGGTCGCGGCGGACGCGACGGCAGTGTCCGGTGCTAAACGGTCGACTGCGCTCATCGTGCGGCTCCGACCGCGTGTGGCGCGTAGCGAACGACGCAACTAACGGTCTGATCGCACTACATCGGCGGCAGCCCGCATGTGCGGGCCAGTCGCGGCGTGCAGACCTGGTCGCTGGCCACGCCAGCTAAGGTCCGCAGGGTTGGAAACCTCGGCTGCCCGGTCATACGCCGCCCCCCGCAAAATTCGTCTGGGTGTGCTCAATTCCGACCGCGTTCCAGAGCGGATCAAGTGCCAGCGCCATCAGTTGAGCCGCGGGCACGCCGAGATCCTCGACGTAGACGGGCGGCGACAGAAGATCGGTCAGGTGGGGTGGCAAGGGGCGATTTTCCGCATGGCGCGTCCCGGGGCGGCAGACGGTGACGTAGGTGGCACCGCGCCGGTGCAGGCTGACGAACAGATAGACCGGGGCCGGAACGCCCAGCGTGGCCAGTGCCTGAGCGATCATCGGGATGCCGTGCTGGACCAGCGGCAACTCGTGCTGAGCGGGGTAAATCGTCGGCGCGGGGGGCTGCTCCACGTCGCCGGTCGACAGCAGTCCCACCAGTTCGATGGAGCCGTCGCGGAACAGTTGCGCGTAGGCATTGCACTGCCGGTCGCCGTCCGGACCGGTTGTGCAGACGACGCCTTCGTAGTTAACCTCGGGCGCGCGCAGCGCGATGCCCGCCGGTTGGGCCCGCTGCAGGTGGAGCGCGGCCGCCTTCAGTTCCTCGACCGTATGCGTGTCGCGCCGCGTGAGCGCCAGCACGGGCACGGCGTGGACGACGATCCGCGGTCGCAGCGGGGGCACCCTTACCTGCGCGAACCCCTTGTTCAGCAACGCTAGCCGGCGATCACGGAAGGCGAGGGCACGGTCGGCCAGCCCGTCAGCAAAGGCAAAGGCGGTGCGGATTGCGTGGATATCCATCGGTTCCTTTCCTACCGAATTGCGCAGATAGAACTGGCCGGACCTGATGGCACGGTGTGGCGCGTTGGGGCTCGCCGACACCCGCAGCACCACGACGTGACCGCCGCTGGCGAGCGGCACCGCGTGACTCAGCAGCGCGGTCGTCACACGCGGCTCGACCGCGTCGCGCAGGAAGTTCGTCAGCGTGAGCAGCTGGGCATCGATATCGGCAATGTCGAGCGGGATGGCTTCGGCGGCCATGCCGCCGACCTCGCGCATGCCGAACACGAGATCGCCGCCGACCGTATTCGCGAACGCGCAGACGTCCTCGGCGAGTGCCTGCCGGCCGTCGCGCGAAAGATCGAGTTCTTCGTCGGTTGAAGAGAAAGTTGCTGCACCTGTGGTCAGCCTGCAGTGGGTGAAGGATGGGTTGCCGTCTGTGCCGTAATAACTTTTGCTTCTGCGCGCGAAGAAGTGAAAGTCGGAAATGCTAGGTGAAGGAAGAGAATGTCTGAAATGTCACATGCCCTGGCACTGCCCGCCCGACATGTCCGTGAAACAGAAGGGCGGTCGACTTCAGCACCCGAAGAAGCAATAGCGATAAGGCTTTGCGGCCAATTTTGCCGACTTTTCGTCGGATTGTTTCACGACTAGACGCGGTTGGCGAGCAGCTAGGCCGCCCAGGTACGGAATATGTGCATATGCACATTTAAAGGCGCGAAAAACGTAACGGACGATACGTATTTTGTAGTGATTGCATTGGCGTGCGAAACCGCAATCACGTCGACTGCCGCACGCGCCCATGTCCGGTTCGTTTTGTACTAAAACATGATGGTCGGGCAAACCGGAGCGTTGTCGATGATACCACCACGTTTCTTGCGGGCAGTCAACAACGCACGTCCGCACGGCGCGCATCGATATGACCTCTTCGGTCCGAAGATCGGGCGTCGGCTAACCTTGTTTGGGCGGCTCGCCCTCGATCTGTGGGTTCGCCTCGAATCAGATCCGCAGGTGGTTACGTAATGCGAGCGGCCCCTGTGCATTCCTGACGCAAAGCCGCCCCGGGTTGTCGACTTCTGGGTCCGCACGCACAACGACGAGAAATTGTGCCTCGTACTGCAAACGGCGGAGGCGAGGACAGCCGCGGAGGGCGGTCCCCTGTTCCCGGCTTTTCAGTTGTGGAGCCATGCCTCTTCGCTGCAGTTGCAAATGATTCATCCGCAGGAGCTCGACGACCCACAGGTGCTTCACGAAAACCGGATCATCATGCTTCGTTATCTGGCAGGTAGTCACGCCCTTCCAGTCGAGAAATTGACATCGGAAGTGGTCGCCGCGTGTAGCGACGGCACTATGCTGGCAGAACTCGAACGGCGATTCGCGACGGTCGATCCGATGCTCGTTCGCTCGGCTGTTTTCAGACTGGTGCTGCGCGGCGAGGTGGGATGTCCGGCACTTGCATTCGAGCCACTGGGGCCGAATACCCGTCTGGAGCCGATATGAAGCAGATCGCCTTCGGCGCATTGCGGTTCGATCGAAGCTCCATTCCGCACGATCTTACCGATATAGGTCAATGGCCGGCGGCGGACGACAGCGCGCTTTCTGATGAGGGCCGCGACCTACTGAAGCGCCGGATCCGGGCGATGACGCTGTTTCTGGACGGCCACACACCTTTGCGCGAAATCAGCCGGGAAACGGGAGTTGGCTTCAACGACCTTTATCGCGTCTTCGAGCGGTGCATCACGCAGCACGAGGACGGCCGAATCTTTGGCTGCCGCGCATTGATCCCTTATCAGCACACGCGGCCGTACGACCGCCGCTCGCAGGTCAAGCCGTCCCGTGAGGGCGTCGCGAGCAACGCCAGCGGAGCCTTCACCCGGTTGCTGCAGCGCTATCCGGACACCGCTCGCTGGATCGAACGCAAGGTCGCCGAACGCAGCAGGAAGCACACAGAACTCACCGAAGTTCATCGGCACCTGTGGCGACTGCATTGAGGCTTTCTTGCGCAATGCCGGCAGGCGGGCATTCAGGCGCACGAATATCCATTCAACCAGAAATACCTCGCCGAGCGATCGCTTGCCAGTCACGCCCGCGCGCTGTCGAACGGGAATTTCGATGCGGCGGCTCGGGCGACAGGCGCCCAGCAGATCAGACATCGCTGGAACGACGATCCCGAGGCCGTTCGCAAGCCTGCAACCCGTCCTTTTGAGGCAGTTGAATTCGACGGTCACAAGATCGATGCGCGCCTGACACTGCGCATCGACGATCCGTTCGGTTTCGAAACATTGCTTGTGCTGCACCGGATCTGGATTCTGCTGATCCTCGATGTGGCAACCCGTGCAGTGATTGGCTATGCGCTCGCGCTGGGGCGTGAGTACAACAAGGACGACATTGCTGCGGCTTTGCAGGCGAGCCTGACGCCACACACAGCTCGCGCTTCGAAGATTCCGGCGCTGGCGGTCAGACCCGGCTGGGGTTTCCCGTCCGAGGTGATTCCCGGTTCCGCGTGGGCGTGCTGGGGCACGTTTCACTTTGACGCAGCGAGGGCACATTTCGCGAAGGCGACACTTGAGCGCCTGACCCAGGTCGTCGGTTGCACAACCGACAACGGGCCGCTGGGCCAGAAGAACGAACGCGCGTTGATTGAGCGCTTCTTCGATCAGATCGCGTCGCATTTCGCGCACAGATTGCCGGCCACCACGGGCAGCGATCCGCGCGCGGTCGAACGTGTGCTCAACGATGTCGGCGAGAAAGCTTCGCTGATGATGACACTCGACGAGCTCGAAGATGTGATCGACGTGGTTCTCGCCAACTACAATGGCGAGCCGCATGGGGGACTGGGCGGGCGTACGCCGCTGGAGGCAATGCATTTCCTGCTCGAGAAACAGGACGGCCTGCTGCGTACGTTGCCGGTGGCCAGACGCAGCGCCTTGTGCCTGCTTCAGGAGGCCCGCGTTGTCACGATCCGCGGCAACGTGAGCCGCGGCGACCGCCCGCATATCAATTTCGAACACGTGCGCTACGACAACCGGGTACTGTCGGGCATCGCAGGGCTGATCGGCAAGCAGCTTCGCATCTATTTCAACGTCAAGGACATCCGCCATCTCCACGCGTTCCATATGGACGGGTCAGAACTGGGGGTGTTGACTGCCGCGCGTCCCTGGTGCTTTACGCCACATTCGCTGCGCGTGCGACAGGAAATCTTCTCACTGATCCATCAGCGACAGCTGTCGGTGCGCGAAGGCAGCGATCCCGTTGGCGCGTGGTTTGCCTACAAGAAGGAACAGGCGCGAAGCCATACACGCGACGCCAATGACCTGGCGCGCATGCTGACAGACCGGGCGAAGTCGCACCAGGCACTACCTTCGCCCGATGTCGCACACGCTGGCCCAGCCGTGAAAAGCGAAGCGCCGGCGGCAGAAACACCTGCCCGAAAGACGCAGGACGCACCGTGGCTCACGCAGATTTTCACGTTCGGGTGACCGATGCCTGATTCGCTGAAACGCCCCGTTGATCCGTCGGCGCATCCGCTCGTGAACCAGGCGTACATGGTGCCCACCCCGGCAATCGCGGCGATGTACTCACGCGTGCGTCAGTGCATCCGGCGCGGCGTCGCTGGCGCTGTCATCTATGGGCACACTCGCTGGGGCAAGACCTATGCGATCCGGTACTGTGTCCGGCTGCTGAATCTGGAGCTGCCTCGCGTGGCAATCCTGACGATCGGCATGCCGCGCAATCCGTCGCGCTCGGAAGCGCTGTTTTTCGGCATGCTGCTTGAGGCGGCACGACATGGGCGCCCGGATAGCGGCACGACGTTGCAGCGCCGGCTGCGCCTCTACCACAAGCTGGCTGAACTGGTCGAACGTGCCGCCGGCAACAAACTGATCTTGTTCGTTGACGAGGCGCAGCGGCTCGAACTCGAGCACTACGAATGGCTGCGCGACGTGCAGGACGAACTCGAGCGTCGAGGTATGCGCATGTTCACGTTCCTGGTCGGCCAGCCAGGCATCCTGAACCGCAAGAGCTCATTCCGGCAGAACGTGGATACCTCGTAGATCGTGTCCCGCTTCATGATTGACGAATTGCGCTTCGAGGGCTTCCGTTCTGCCGACGATCTGAAAATGTCACTCGGTGCCTACGACACGTCGACCTTTCCCGACGACAGCGAATGGCCCTATACGCGGTTCTTTCTGCAACGCGCATTCGATACCGGTTTTCGCTTGGGAAAACAGCATCAGGAGTTGTGGGAGGCGTTCGACGCCGCGCATCGGCGCGCGCGGTTCGACTTTACGATGGAAATTCCCACGGAATATCTGGCCCGCACGGTGGAGATCGCGCTGACGGACAACATGCAGCACGATGGCCCAGACTTCGCACTTAGCCAGGCCTGCTGGTCGCAAGCGGTGGAGGAATCGAATTTCGTCGCCGCGCTGGAGGAACTGCGCATCATCTTTGTTGACGATGCCTCGTACGGATCATGACGCGACGTTTCAATATCCTCGTCCCGCACCACCAGCCGGAAACACCCGGCCTCTGGTGCTGGCGTGATGACTGGCAAGCGCCCGGACAGTCTGCGTTCGCGCTACTCGCGAAATTCCAGCGTCTCAATGCGCTCTCATGCACAGCCATCGCGGACTATTTCGGTCACCGTGAAGGTCGCCGGTCGGTACCGCGAGATATCGATCTGCGTGACGTGAGGCAATTTGATGTGCGGCGTCTGACGGATGTGCTCCGCCTGCCGCTGGAGGACATTGCGCGCGCGTTCACTATGCCTTCGCATCTGGCGGGCGTGATTGCCGCGCCGACGCTGCGCTGGTGCGAGCGTTGCGCGCGTGAGGGGATGCACCTGACGGCGTTCCAGATGCGGGCTCGCCGTTTGTGTCCCGTCCATCACACTGCGCTTGAGGATCGCTGCCCACGGTGTGGTCTGGAAATTCCTTTCCGGCTACGACCGGATGTGTTCCGGACGCCGTTCGCCTGCCCGTCCTGCGCAACGCCGTGGATTGCGCCATTACGGGATCTCGACGACCTGCGCGTCGACGATGCGTATCGGCGCGTGCTTTCCCGGTGGATTGCCAGCACGGTGCTGAACGGGCCGCCGGTCGCCCGGATGCGGCGCAGTCGGCGCGCTATCGCGCAGGACGATCCGCAACCCGCACCCGCAGACGATGCGTGGAACGTATGCAGGGCGGACGAACAATCAGAGCCGCAGTACGCACAGTGGACGCAGCCACCGGATACCACCGTTCGTGGCGATGAACTGCTGTCGCGAGCGCGTAGTTGTTACAAGGCGATCAGGCGCCAGATCATGCGTCGATACGGCGGCCAGCATCACGGATGCATTGTGTCGGCTGCCCGCCATCTGTGCTGGAGAATGGACGGTCGCTCGACGACGCCATTCTGTTCGATCGCATTGGCAGTCTTGCGCTGGCGCACGAAATGGGAAGGCTTTGGCGTCCCTCAGGCCCTGCTGCATGCGCCACTGCACGCTCCACTTGGTATTGTGATATGGCTTTCGCGTTATGCGCCGGTCCCGAGGGACGAGTGGAGCGAATCTACCAGCCAGTGGTTCACGCTGCACCTGTTCGCGATAGCATGTATCGACAGCTTTTATACCTTCCTGCGCGAAGCGCAGCAGGCGCGCAGGCATGAGCGCATCGTGTGGTGGCCGTTTCCCAGCGACGATTTCCCGCGGCGCGAGCTGATCGTGCGCGGCAGGGACCGGCCAGACGATCCTGCGCGATTCCGGCTGACATCGTTCGAAACGGGGCAGGGCGGTGGCGCTGCGCCGACACGCGTGCCTGGTGGCTTAGTCCATCGCAAACAGCATGTGCAACTTCTGGTCAGCAACAGGATGCCACGGGATGCTTCGGGCCTCTCTCCGCCGTCCGGGTCCGCACCGTACGCCAAACCGACGACGCCGGCCGGCGATGACAACGAACGTCTGGTTGTGACGCAGCAGAACGATGCTGGTCCAACTTTCGCCAACGCCAATGTCGTCGGGACTCACTTCACGTGAAAACACTTGCGGGGCGATAGCCGGAGCGCGACGAACTTCTGAATTCGACCAATTTCCACCATTCGTCTTCGTGCTCAGGGGAACATTCAAACATTCGCCGGGCTAACGTCGCCACAACTCCGCTTGGACTCTGGACGAAGGCCGTACAGGACGACAACGTCGCTTCCGTAGCTAGCGTTACTTTGCGCTGTCTTCAAAAAATGCTGCGACATGGTCGATAAATGCCTTCACTTTCGCGGGTAACAGCGCACGCCCGCTGTAGGCGAGGCGGACCTCGGCCGCCGTATCGTAGACGGGAATAAATCAGTCAAAATTTCGCTAATAATTCTGTCAGTTCGCGGTCGGATCGCGCAGGCGGGGCGGACACGAAACCATTGCGAAATCAGGCCCTTATCGGCAAATCTCGCAACCGCCGCCCGTACCTATTTCACCTTAACGACGACCTTGCCTTTTGCACGTCCTGTTTCGACGTAAGCCATGGCCTCTTTGGTCGATTCGAACGGAAAGATCCGCTCTACAACCGGGCGTATGGCCCCGGATTCAATGAGCGTTGCGATTTCGCGTAGTTGTTTTCCGCTTGCCTTCATGAAGAGAAATGAATAGTTCACGCGACGACGCTTGGCGCTCTTCCGGATTCGATAACTCAACAGGCGCATCACCAGCCGCAAGAACGAGGACGCTCCATGTTCTTTCGCAAAGGCAGGATCAGGCGGCCCAGATATCGAAATGAGCCGTCCGCCGGGTTTCAGTACCTGCAGAGATTTTTTGAGCGTGTCGTTGCCGAGACTATTCAAAACTACGTCGTAGTCCTTCAGGATCTTCTCGAAATCGTTTTTCCTGTAATCGATCACGATATCGGCACCGAGGCCCTTCACCCAATCGACGTTCGCTGTGCTCGTTGTCGTGGCCACAGTGGCACCCACATGCTTCGCCAGTTGAATGGCAAAGGCGCCCACACCGCCGGAGCCCGCGTGAATCAGGACTTTTTGTCCCTTCTTCAGTTTTGCCATTTCGATCAGCGCTTGCCAGGCGGTCAACCCGATCAGCGGGATGGAAGCCGCTTCCTCCATGCTGAGGTTCTTCGGCTTGTGTGCCAGTGACGTTTCCTTGATCGAAATGAATTCCGCAAAGGTCCCGATTCGATCGGCATCCGGCCGCGCATAGACTTCATCGCCAGGCTGGAATTGCCGTACCCGGGATCCGGCCCGAACCACGACGCCAGCCAGATCGTTGCCCAGAATGAGCGGCAAACGATAGGGCAAAATGAGTTTGAACTCACCGTCCCTGATTTTGGAATCAAGAGGGTTCACGCCGGCGGCGTGGATCTGAACCAATACGTCATCGTCCCGCAGTTCTGGCTCAGGCATTTCGCCGGCTCGCACGCGATCCTTGTTTCCATAACGTTCGAGAATGAATGCTTTCATCAAGTTTCCTTGCCAGTTTCCTGTTGAGTCAGATTGCTTCGCAGGCTGTCGCCCGGATGTACGCTCGCAGATCGGTTAGAACACAAAGTCATGCGTTGACATCAACGACTGTGCGGCCTCGGACTTTCCCTGCGAACATCCGGCCTACCACCGCGGGCACCTCGGCGAGGCCAACCACGTGTGTCGTACGGGCGAGTTTGTCCAGGTCAAGATCGCGCGCCAGGCGCGACCAGGCTTCGATGCGGGCGCCGTGCGGTGCATTGACGGAGTCGATGCCGGCCAGGGTCACGTTGCGCAGGATGAAGGGCAGAACCGATGCAGGAAGATCGGTGCCCTGGGCCAGGCCGCAGGCCGTGACCACGCCGCGATACTGTGTGCGCGCCAGCACGTTCGCCAGCGTATGGCTGCCGACCGAGTCCACGGCGCCAGCCCATCGTTCGCTCGCGATCGGCGCTCCCGCTTCGGAGAGGGTGCTGCGGTCAATGATTTCTGCCGCACCGAGGCTGCGCAGGTAATCGGCTTCATCGAGTCGCCCGGTCGATGCGACGACGCGGTAGCCAAGGCCCGACAGGATCGCAATCGCAATCGAGCCGACGCCGCCATTCGCGCCGGTGACGAGGACGTCGCCGCGTTGTGGCGTCAGGCCACCGTGTTCCAGCGCCAGCACCGACAGCATCGCCGTATAGCCGGCCGTGCCGATCGCCATGGCGTCCCTGGTGGTGAACGCATCTGGAATCTTGACCAGCCACTCGCCTTTCACGCGTGCCTTTTGCGCGAATCCGCCGTGATGGGTCTGGCTGAGACCCCAGCCGTTGGCGACGACGCGATCGCCGACAGCGATGCCGGGATACGAGGAGGCCTCGACAGTGCCGGCAAAATCAATTCCGGCGATCAGGGGGAACTGGCGTATGACCTCGGCGTAGCCGCTCAGTGCGAGCGCATCCTTGTAGTTCACCGTTGAATAGTCAATCCTGACGGTGACGTCTCCAGGCATGAGATCGTGCTCACTCATGTCGACCACGCTGGCCGAAATCTTGTCACCGGTTTTTGTTGCAAGTAGTGCTTTAAACGTCATTTTTCTTCTCCTGGACGACCGTGTTGGTCTGAATGTTTGACCTTTGATCGGGGCATCGGTGACAGTAACGCCGCCTACGATTCGAGCCGCAGATCTTTGCGTATACCGGAGTCCACCAGCCCAGCAGGCGCAAATCTGCGTAGCAATCGCAGACGGCCGGCGACTCCGCCGGATGCGTAGCGCAGTTTCGGGCGAGCCGCGATGGCGGCCTTCAGTACGGTCTCGGCTACAACACCAGGCCCGTCAGCGCCCTCGACCACTTCCTTCACCCGCTTGTCCAGCGCCGCGCGCAGTTCGCGGTACTCGTCGAGGGGGGCGTCGGGCGCCATGACATTCGCGTCAAAAGGTGTCTTGATGTAAGCAGGCTCAACGACCGAGACCCGGATGCCCAATGTGCGCAACTCATGGTCGAGCGATTCCGAATAGCCTGCGACCGCGTGTTTGGTGGCGGAATACAGCGCCATATACGGCATTGGCAGGAAACCCAGCACGGAGCCGATATTGATGATGCGGCCGCTACCGTGTCGCCGCATAAAGGGCACGACGGCGCGCGTCATGCGGACGATGCCGAAGAAGTTCGTATCGAAGATCGCGCGAGCCTGGTCGATCGAACTCTCCTCCGCTGCGGCGGGGGCGACGCCGAAGCCGGCGTTGTTGACCAGCAGGTCAATGCGTCCATGTAGGCGCAGCACTTCCCCAACGGCAGCTTCGACTGATTCGTCACTGGTCACATCAAGCGGCAGTATGTCGAACGGCCTTCGGCCTGCTTGCGCGCCACGCCGGCTGGTGCCATACACCTTGTAGCCGGACGTCGCAAGCCGCTCCGCCGTGGCCTCGCCGATCCCTGACGAGGCTCCAGTAACCATTGCTATTTTGCTCTTCATAGTGTCCGTCCGATCATCATGGGAGTGTTTTCAAGGAGCAGGTCGCCGTGATCTTTTTATATGACGATCATCATATTTATGAGGAAATGCAAGCTGTCTTGACGACCCTGCATCACTTCTCCGCGGGAGCAAATTTTTCCACTGCTACATCGAGAAAAGCGTCAGAGAGCTTCGGATCGTCAACTGCACGCGCCAGCACCATCGTTCCGACCATGGTGGCCGCCGTTAAAAGCGCCTGTTCGTGTGAGCCTGGCTGCCCCCAGTCGGGTAACTGGCGCGCAATCAGATCGACCATCTCCTTAATGCGGCGAGTGGCCGCGCGCCGCACCGCCGGAGCCTGGCGCGGCATCTCCGAGCCCAAGGCCGAGACCGGGCAGCCGGTTTCGATATCTTCAAAATGCTCCCTGGACAGGTACGCGCGGACCATCGACGTCAACGCCTGCTCTGGCGGCGCCGAGGCAGCAATTTGCTCGAACAGTTCCACGGCGTCAGCCCCGGCGCGGTCCGCCGCTTCAACAAGCAGCGCCTCGCGCGACGGAAAGTGGGCGTAAAAGCCGCCATGCGTCAGGCCAGCCTCCTTCATGATGTCAGCGACTCCCGTGCCATCGTAGCCACTGCGCCGGATTGCGCGCGCGGCTACCTCGACGATGTGGTCGTGAGTGATTTCCTTCTTACGTTTGGGTGCGGGGCGTGTCACGGTGACGATGGCAACTGTCATTTACATGATGATCATCATAATACATTCCGGTTCGGAGCGCTAGCCGGAATGTTTGCCGCCATCACCCGAAATCCAGCCGCTCGGGCGAAAAGACCAGATGCGCCGACGGATACTCGTCGGTTAGCTGATCTCCACAATCACCCCCCCCGTGCGCCGCCCCCTTTCCACCGCTTGGTGTGCCTGAGCCACGTCCGTCAGGACGAAGCGCGCATGCACCGGCACCTTCAGCGCCCCAGATTCCAGCGCCTGATTCACGCGCGAGATCGCTTGGGCGCGTTCCTCGTCGTCCAGCAGGTAGATCAGCACGAACTCTAGCCGCACGCCCTTGAACATCAGTGGGTAGAACGGAAGTTCTGGCCGCGGGCGCAAAGCCGATCCGAAAGTCGCGATGCGCCCTCGCGGTTTGATAATCCCCGCATCAGCATCGATGTTTAGTCCGAACTCCACTTCGACGATACGATCGACCGATCGGCCGTTGTTAGCCTCCAGCACGCGTACCTCAAGTCCCTCGTTCGCGTAGTCGACGACGTGATGTGCGCCGGCGGCAAGCACGCGCTCCGTGTCCGCGCCCGGCCGCGCAGTTGCGACCACATGGGCTCCCCCCCAGCGCGCCAACTGCACGGCCAGCATGCCCACAGTGCCCGCGCCGCCGCTGATTAGTACGGTCTGTCCGGACACCGGCCCATCGCTGCAAACCAGGTGCGCGGCGGTGAGCGCTGGAATACCGAGCGAGGCGCCTGTGGCGTCGTCCACGCCCTTGGGCAAGGGCACGGCCTGGTTCGCGGGCAGTGCAACGTATTCAGCGCAGGTGCCAAAAGGCCGCTGCCATTGTCCGTTCCACAGCCATACTCGCTGGCCGATGCGCGAGCGGTCCACGCCCGCGCCGCAGGCCTCGATCACGCCCGCGCCATCGCTGTGCGGCACGATGCGCGGAAATGGCATCCCGCTACCGCCGGCGCGCGTGCCCGCGCGCGCCTTCACGTCGGACGGATTTACGCCCGAAGCGCGCACGCGCACCAGCACCTCGCCGGGCTCCGGTTCGGGTCGGGCCATCTCGCCCACCACCAGCACATCGGTGGCGGGGCCGGTTTTCTCGTACCAGGTTGCTTTCATGGTCCCACTCATTTGCTTCTCCATAAGACGCGCTCTCACCAACGCGCGCCGGTCGAAATCGCCTTGCCCGTCTTTGTTGCGAGCACTGCTTTGAATTTCATCGTTCTCTCCCAGATGGATTTACATACCGAATACCGGTGTGCGAGACAGCGGCACCGTCAGCGCGTCGCGCCGTGACACTTTTCAAACTCAGGCATCCAACAGCCCAGCAGGCACAAATGTGCAAAGCAATCGCTGGCGACTCGCGACCGCGCTGGCTCTGCATCGGACCCCAACGATGCGTTCGTGACGTGGCTTACGTACGTTTGCGGGATGTTCGTGTCATGGCGGTGACATCGATATGCCAATGCCAACGCTTCCATCGACTATGTGCGCTCGTAGACGGCCGCGATCCCCTGGCCGCCACCGATGCACATGGTGGCTAACGCGTATCATCCGCCTGTCCGCTGTAACTCATGGACTGCCTTGGCGCTGATGATTGCGCCCGTTGCACCGATCGGATGACCCAGCGATATCCCGGATCCGTGCGGGTTGACGCGCTCTGGATCGAGGCCTAGCAACCCACTCACCGCGCACGCTTGTGCTGCAAACGCCTCGTTGGCCTCTACCACGTCGATCGCAGATGTCCGCAGTCCGGCTTGGGCCAGCGCCATTTGTGCGGCAGGCACCGAACCAATTCCCATGAGGTGCGGCTCGACACCCGCAAAGCCATAGCTAACAATCCGTGCAACGGGCTTCAGATTGTGCTTCTTCACTCGCGAGCACCAATGCCGCGGCGCCGTCGTTAAGTCCCGAAGAATTGCCTGCGGTGACGACGCCATCCTTCTTGAATGCCGGCTTCATCGTTGAAAGAGCTTCCACAGTCGTCGCGGCCTTGACGTGCTCGTCGACACAAAACTGCTCCATGTGGCGCCCTCGCGCGTATTCGACTGGCACGATCTGAGTGTCGAAAACACCATTCTCGATGGCAGCAGCCGCCCGGCGGTGGCTTTCAGCCGCCAAGGCGTCCATGTCTTCGCGTGAAACGCGGAACTCCGCGGCGACGTTTTCGGCGGTGATTCCCATGTGGAATTTCTCGAATGGATCTTGCAGCATGCCCACCATGTAGTCGAGCAGTTGCGTGTCACCCATCCGAGAAGCCCAACGCGCACTCGGCATCAGGTATGGGCTGCGCGACATCGACTCGGCGCCGGCGGCAATTGCCACCTCTGCACTGCCGGAGACGATCAACTGGTGAGCCGAGATGATTGCCTGAAGGCCGGAACCGCATAGCCGGTTCACGTTGAACGCGGTGTCTCTTTAAGAAGGCCAGCCTGCAGCGCCGCAACGCGGCCGAGATAGGCGTCACGCGGTTCGGTGGGGATCACCGTTCCCATCACCAGATGCGCCACCGCCTCCGAAGGAACACCGCTTGCCTGTAGAGCCGCCTTCACCACAGGCGTGGCGAGATCCGATAGAGGCACGTCCTTGAGAGATCCGCCAAACGTGCCGATTGGGGTGCGCAGGGCGCTGACGACGAAAACTTGGGTGGTCATGTTCCTTTCCTCTCAGCAGAGCCTTCCCTACACGGCTCCTGGTTAAGTTTGTGCGCTGCGAGCTTCATCAGTTGCGAGTCCCGCCACGCCCGCCGGGCATTCAGTTCGGCTCGTGGCAGAATCACGCTTCGCGCGGCATTCACTTGCTGAACCAGGTGAGCCGGCCAACCGACGCCGGATTGCGGTCGCTCGTCGCGTCCGAAGGACAAGTGCATGGCACCGTATCGCTCGCAATAGTCGTCCAGGCCGCCAGGCGCATTCAGGTCGATGGTTTCGAACGGGCCCATCAGCGCCCACCGAAGCCCCAGCCCCTCCTTCACCGTGCGGTCCAGGCCTTCGACGTCAACGTAGCCGTTGTCGACTAGCCAGAAGGCCTCCCGCAACAGCGCCGCCTGCAGGCGGTTGAGAACAAATCCGGGGAGTTCCCGCTTGACCATAACCGGCCGTTGACCAACCCGCTCGAGCATGGCGCAGGTACGCTCCAGAACCTCAGGAGAAGTCCAGGACGCACCGCAAACTTCGACAACCGGCAGAAGGTATGGCGGGTTGACCGGGTGAGCTACGACACACCGTTCTCGCCCGCGGAGTTTCGTCGCGAAGCTCGAGATGGGCAGGCCGGAACTGGAACTGGCCAGCACTGCGTTGTGCGGCGCGAGCCTGTCCAGTTCCCGGAAGGCGTCAACCTTGACGTCCAGAACCTCCGGCAGGTTCTCCTGGACGTGTTCGACGTCTGCGACAGCATGTTCGAGGGTGTCGCACGCCTGGATACGTCCGCGAGCGTCCGCTGCATCGATCAGACCATGCTTCTCCAACTCCTGGAGGCGAGCCGCAATCGCATGCAGCGATGCGTTCAATGCGGCCGGATCTGCGTCCCAGAGGAACACCTCACAACCGGCACGTGCGAAGACAATGGCCCAGGCTTGGCCGATGAAGCCCGTGCCCACGACGGCGACTCTCATGTGTGCGCCTCGCGGTTGTCGCGTTCCTGTGCCGACGCACCCAGGTCGACCGGGCGCAGCACAGTCCCGTCATTGACTCCAAAGCCGATGCGCCTGGACCCGGCGCGCTCACACCAGCCGTTGAGGATGACTCTGTCGCCATCCTCCAGGAAGCTGCGTTCTTCTTGGGACGTGATCCGCAGGGGCTGTTGGCCGGCGGAACTCAGCTCGATCATCGCACCCGCGCTCCTCGGATGCGGGCCGGAGATGGTGCCCGTCCCCAGCAAGTCGCCGATCTGCAGGTTGCAGCCGCCTGCGGTGTGATGCGTCACCATCTGGCCGACGGTCCAGTACTGGTGCACGAAGTTGGTCCTGGAAATCACTTCTGGCGGCAATCTGCCCGCTCGCATTGCCGCAGTCTCCAAGGAGATCTCTAGGTGAATGTCGAGAGCACCGTTGATGCGGACGTGCTCGCTATCCAGGTAAGGCAAAAGGTCCGGTCCCTCCACGACCCGCTCCAGCGGCGAGCGGAACGGTGCCAGTGCGTCGAGGGTGACAATCCAGGGTGCAATAGTGGTTGCGAAATTCTTCGACTGGAACGGGCCCAGCGGGGTCATCTCCCATGCTTGAATGTCGCGAGCGGACCAGTCGTTCAACAGGCAAAGACCGAACACGTGATCCTCCGCCGCACTGATGCCCACCGGTTCGCCGAGTGAGCTTCCGGTCCCGATGACTATGCCGAGTTCCAATTCGAAGTCGAGCCGGCGGGTAGGCCGGAACACGGGGGTATTTGAATGTGAATCGAGCACTTGCCCGTGAGGTCTGCGGACCTCCTGGCCGGCGACGCCGATCGATGAGGCGCGGCCGTGGTAGGCCATGGGCAACCATTGAAAGCTGCGAGCCAACTTGTAGTCCGGGCCGAGCAGCCGCCCTCCATTGATTGCGTGGTGAATTGAGGTGAAGTAATCCGTGTAGTTACCGATTCGGATGGGCAGATCGTATGCGGCGTCGTCCTGCCGCACGAGGCAATCGCGCGCGGCGGTGACGCTCGCCGACGGTGCCTCGCTATGCAAGACGTTGAAGAGAGCATGGCGCAGTGCTTGCCAAGCAGTGGGCCCAAGGGCTAGAAGATCGTTCAGGCTGGGCTGTGAACAGGCGGCGGCCGCCTGCGCTGCCAAGCCGTCAAGCAAACCGGATTCCTGTAGCACGGATAGATCGACGATGTACTCGCCGATGCCCACCCCTCCCCGGAAAGGGTCGCCTGTGTTCCTGCGCCGGAACACGCAGTAGGGCAGGTTCTGTAAGGGGAAATCAGTGTCCGGTTTGTTGGCGCTTAGAACCCAACTGGCAGCCGCGGCATTGTGAGTGAAATCGATTGGCATGATGTTCGCCTACTCGAAGGAGCCGGTGGGGCTGCGACGCGCGCGAAGCACGCCCTTGGCGCGGAGCGCCTGCAGTTGGTCGCGCTGGACGCCTTGGGACGCAAGCACCTCGTCGTTGCATTCGCCCTGGAAATATGGAACACCCGGCTCCGGGAGTGCCGCTTTGCTGAATTTCCACGGGACCCCAGGCATGCGTACCTTGCCGCCGCTGCGATCATCGACCTCAACAACCGCTCCCCAGTGGGACGCCCATTCCGACTCGCTGAATTCCGTCGTCGTGCGGACCTCGCCGATAGCGAGCCCAGCCTCGCTCACCTGCGCCTGAAGCGCGTCAAGGTCGCTGAATGTGAGGATCCAGGAACGTACTTCGTCCAGCAGCGACGCGATGTTCTGGCGTCGAAGTGTGGGCGTGGCGTATTCCGGCCTCGACATCAGGTCCATCCGCCGCATCATGGCGCAGTAACTTAAAAAAATCGGAGAAAACACGGGGCTCGAGGCAATCGTGAGTTTGCGGCCGTCGGGTAGGGCGAACACGGGAGAGTCCGCTGCACTGAGCGCGTAAGGTTCGTCGTTCACGTCCAAACCGGACATGAGCGCGCCGGCACGCTCGTTGACCGAAAGCATAGTGGCAGCCATGGAAACGTCCACGTGTTGCCCTTCACCGGTTCGCGCGCGATGCTGCAGTGCGGCCAGGACCGCGATCGCTCCCTGGAGGCCCGTGTAGAGGTCTGCATGGCTGCAGGAGTCGTTCAGCAGTTCCGTCAGAGCGCTTCCGTAATGCTCTTCATTGATCGCAGTGAGGCCGGTCTCTGCCTGAATGGTCGGAGCGAAAGCGGGCCGGTTGCGCCACGGGCCGGTCTGTCCGTATCCACTCATGGAAACATAGACGACGCGCTTGTTTGTCCTCGACACTTCGTCGTAGCTAAGACCGAACCTCGCAAGGGTTCCCGGACGGAAATTCTCGACGATGACGTCCGCGCTTTTACACATATCAGCGACAATCTCCCTTGCCTCCGGCCAGTTCAGGTCGAGGCTGATGTTGCGCTTGCCTGCGTTTTGTTGGACGTAGTAGAGCGACATCGGACCTACGTGCGGCACGCCGGCCCGGCCCACGTCGCCCGCGGGAGGTTCGATCTTGATGACATCTGCTCCGAGATCCCGTAGGAGCTTGGTGCAATGCGGACCCGCCAGCACGCGCGTGAAGTCGATGACTTTGATTCCAGAAAGCGGTGCGTCCATTCTCAGTTCCCTTCGAATACTGCGGTGGCGGGGCGGCCATCGCGAGCGAATGCTGCGAGTCCGCGCTTATGATCTTCGGAACTCCACATCAGGTTATTCACCTCTGTCTGCCGGGCATCTGCCAGTTGGACGCCGCCGCGTGCCGAAAGGTCCGCCATTGTCTTGATGCAACGGTATGCGATAGTCGGCCCGGATGCGAGCTGCCGCGCCCACGACATTGAAACCGCAGCAAGCTCTTGTTCGGGAGTTACCAGGTTGACGACTCCCCAGCGTTCCATCGCGCGTGGATCGTGTCGCCGCCCAAACATGGCGAGTTCCTTTGCGCGTGCTGGCCCCACCCGCTGAACCATCCTCTGGACACCGCCAAGGAGCGGCAGCAGCCCAAGCGAGGCCTCTGCCATGCTGAAGGTGGCCGTATCAGCCGCGATGATCATGTCGCACATGATCGCCAGCTCGAGTCCGCCTCCAAGCGCAGCGCCTTGCACCGCTGCGACGATCGGAACAGGCACTTCTTCAAGCTGGGCCCAGAGGCGATACAGGCTGTCGTCGTCCAGGCGTTCGTCGTAGATGACGTCGAGGTCAGCCCCGGCGCAGAAATGTCTCATCGAACTGCGCAACAGGATCGAACGGCAGCCGGCTTCCACGCTCGCCTGCAGCGCAGAAGCGAGCTCCGCCAGCGTGGACTTGTCCATAAGATTGTGCGGCGGTTTGCACATCGTGACGACGCCTACGGCGCCGTCTTTCTCCAAATTGACTGTCTTCATTTTGTTTTCCTAATTGGATTGCTATAGGGGGTGTCGCGTTAATTCAGTTAGCGGGATTGCACAGCACCTTCGCTGCGGCCTAATGGCCTTCGCTTCCGGTCTGAAAACTCAACATACTGAAGGCCCAACGGATCAAGGGGCACCGTAGCCAATCTCGCGAGGCCGCCATCATATGCTGGCGATCTTTCCGCTCGTGCCTTGTTGGTTCGGTCGAACCTGAGGTTGGGGGCGTTGAGGTGGCAAAGATGGTGGACCAAGTGTTGAATCGACCTTTACACCAGCTGTCTACGATCGCCGCCCGACTCGGGATGCGCCTTGTTGATAAATTGACTGGCTTCGTCGGGAGCGAATCGGCACGGACTGTTCTTGGCACAAAGAAGAACGTGCGCGCAGCACAGCAAGGTGAGCGAGGCGGGGCGCGATCTGTCATTCCGGTTCCTTTGGTTAACAGTGTTAACTAGCTTACTCGGCCACTCAGTGATCTGCTAACATTGTTTACCCTAATGGCGACTGATGGCAGAACCACGCAGTCGTCAGAACTGGCCTCCTCAAGATGGATGCCTCGGCGTGAGTGTCGCCATTCTTTTTATCTCGCAGGAGCAGCGGTGCGGCAAATCACAGAGAGCAAGGATCCCCACAAGAGAGAGGGCGGGCTGCGGGAAGCCCTGGTGAAGGAAGGGCGTTTGATTTTCGAAGAGAATGGTGCGAAGGAACTGAGCTTGCGTGAGGTGGCACGTCGCGTTGGCGTGTCCGAGGCCGCGCCATTCAAACATTTCGAAGGCAAAGAGGGCCTGCTCGCCGCCATCGCGGCCAGTGGATTCAGGGAGCTGGCCGCACAACGCAAGAAGATCGCCGCTGCAGACCACGACTCGTTCACGCGGGCGTACCAGATGATGATGAGTTATGTCCGGTTTGCGCGGAAGAATGAAGGGCTGTTCGATATGATGATCAGCCCTCGACTCCGGAAATTCAGGGAACGAGGAGAGCTCTGCGAAGCGGCGTCGGAATCCTACGGCCTATTTACCGATGCCATACGAACCCTCGCGGGCGAACATGATTGGCCGGACGAACAACTCGATCTTCTCTCACATGCTGCTTGGGGTCTGGAACACGGAATCGCTGCTTTGATGTTGGCCGGGGTGATACCGCGCGAGGAGAGCAAGCTGGATCTCAACGCCATCATTGAATTTTCTGTGGGCCTTCTTCTGCGTGCCATCCAGGCAGGTCCGGGGGTAGCCGGCTCATTGCCGTCGCCACTCGCACATTCAGCCAAAAGACGTCGCGCGGCGCGTTGAGCCCATGCCAGAGGCGCTGTGCGCTCGATATGCTACAGATGATCTGTCGGCGAAAATCCGCCGGGAACGGTTACTTTTAATCGACCACTACCTGCCTCATCAGTCACGTCCGGCATCCGGAACAGATCTGGCGGCAGAGAGAAGGCTTCAGGGGCTGTCCCGAAGGAGGTGGTGATTCGGCGCTGTGCGATCAGTTGTCGTGGTGAAACGCCATACCAGCGCTGGCAGGCACGTGCGTAGGTGCTTTGCTCGGAATAGCCAAGCATTGTCGCGATCAGCGAAACCCGCATGCCGGTAGCCGACAACTGCCAGGACAACGCGCGGCGCACGTCATCCAGTATTTCCTCAAAAGATGTGCCTGCTTCTGCTAGTCGTCTTTGCAACACGCGCGGATGCAGTGCCATTGCATCGGCGACCGTCAGCAGCGTAGCCCGGTGGATTTTCAGCAGGTGGTGAATCGTCTCGCGCACCTGATCGACGATCGAGGTTCTAGGTTCGGCTAAAGCGAGGTAGTTCTCCGCCAGCGCCAGTGCTGCCGCATCCCGTCCCGGGACCTGCCTGCTCAAGACATCGATTGGGAATTGCACTGAGTTTTCTTCAGCCCCAAAGCTGACCGGGCAACCGAACACCTCGCGATACCTCTCGGGAGAAGAAATGCGCGGATGCTGCAAGGTGACCTTAAGCGGGACGAATTCCCCACCGAGCATGAGCCGGAACGCTTCCATCGTGACGGAGAAGGTCTTCTCAATCATCTGATCCCGGTGCGCAAGTTGCCGCAAGGCAATTGAGTACGAGAAGTTCGCCGTGTGCCTTCCGCGCCTCAGTTCGGCGATATCGGGCGGCGCCAATACCTTGAGATAACGACAGACACCCTCGAGCGCGTCGGCGATGGTCTCGGAGTGCCGCAAGAGCACCGCAACCGGACCAAGGAACTGAATCCCCTGCTTGTGGCCGAGACGCATGCCGAAATCGGGACAGTCCAATTCGCGTGCCGCCGCGCCCATCAATGCGGCCATTCTTGAATAAAGGATGAACCGGTCAGGGTCGCCCACGGCCGACGGGTCGACGCCGCACCCGCGTGCGACCGCCTCCGGATCACCACCGAGCTGCGATACCAAATTCGCAAAGTGGAGTAGCGCTGTACCGCGGATCAGATCAGCCATAGTCGTCAAAAGATAAATTATTTTCGCGAAAAGTCAAGTCTGCTTCGTCGAGATTCGCCAAGATATTCATCAATGCCACAACGCAAAGTGGCGTCGATTATGAACTCCACTGGAGAGGAGCGAGACAATGAGCCTCAAGATAAGTCGCAGCCGTGCGCGGGAAACCGGTGCCTGCGGCAAGAACAGAACCTACGCCGTATGTGGCCATGGTTTGTGCAGAACGGTCAGTGAGCACGCGGCGAGGAGATCGCGATGACAATGCGTACCGTTGTCATGCGTCAAGGGACCCTGAGTATGGCCGACGTCCCGGTCCCGCAGCCCGGCCCGGGCGAAGTCCTGGTCAAAACGCTCGCGTGCGGAATTTGTGGAAGCGACCTGCACTGCTGCAAGCATGGCGCGCAACTACTGGCGAGTGCGCGGGAGATAGCCGGCGTTGAGCTCTTCGATTTTGATGCGCCTGTTGTCCTCGGTCACGAGATTTGCGCCGAAGTGGTCGAATACGGGCCAGACTGTCAACGGGCTATCGCAGTAGGCTCCCGGGTCGTCTCGGCACCGTTCCTCATTCGCCCGGAACCGATCACTCTCGGGTTCGGCAGTCTGGACACTCCGGGGGGCTTTTCCGAATACATGGTGTTGTCGGAAGCCCTGCTTATTCCCGTCCCAGATCACGTGCCTGACGACCTCGCTACCCTTGCGGAGCCGGTGGCGGTGGCGTTGCACGCTGTCAACCGCGGCAACCTCGGTTCCGACGACGTGCCAATCGTGATCGGCTGCGGTCCAATCGGGCTCGCGATCATCGCGGTGCTCAAGATGCGCGGCGTTGGTCCGATCATTGCAGCGGACTTTTCGCCAGCGCGCCGGGCGATGGCTGCTGAGCTCGGCGCCGAAATCGTGGTCGATCCACGCGAAATACCGCCCTACGAATCGTGGCGCTCGGCCGCCGCTGTGTCGGACCCCGCGCGCGTGGGCCGTCAGACCCCGATGTTCCCCGGCTCTGCGTTCCGTCCCTCGGTCGTATTCGAATGCGTGGGCGCTCCTGGGATCATCCAGCAAATTCTCGCAGGCGCTGCGCCTTGTTCCCGGGTGGTGGTCGTTGGTCTCTGCATGGAGAAGGACAGCTTCCATCCATCCTACGCAATCCTGAAAGAAATCGACCTCGTGTTCTGCGTCGCCTTCAGCATCGAAGAATTCGTGGAAGCCTTCACGTATATCGCATCGGGCGAGTTGAAGGTGGGCGCGCTCATCACTGGTCATGTTGGGCTTGACGGTGTCCCGGACGCCTTCACCAGGCTCGGCGACCCCGAAAAGGACGTAAAGATCGTCGTCCGTCCCCACGCCGGCTAGCGTCGGCCGAAAACGTAAGTGCATGTCCGAGGGCAACTATTTTCGGTTCGCCCAAAACAATCAAAGCCTATGGAGGCACCCATGAACGTCCAAACCGCAGCCAAATTGCCCGTTTTCTCACTACCGCAGGATCAGCTTCTTACCCTCAATGTCAATGATATCCCGGTGATGCGTGATTCATTGGGACCCGGGATCCACTTCAAGCCGCTGTTGGCAGATCCCGAGGGCGGCGTATCGGCTGTGCTCGGTATCTTCGCTCCGGGCGCTCTCGTGCCGACCCACTATCACACAGGCGCCGTGCATGGATATACGCTGAGCGGCATGTGGTACTACAAGGAGTATCGTGACCAGCCGCAGACGGCCGGGTCCTATCTCTATGAGCCAGCTTCATCGGTACACACCTTCGTCGTCCCGGAAACGAACACCGAGGATACGGTCGTCCTGTTTATTGTCTACGGCGGAAATATCAATTTCGACGAAGAAGGCAAATTCCACTCAGTTCTCGATGCCATCACCCTTCAGAACCTGATCAAGATGTGTTCGGAGAAGCAGGGAATCGATCAGGTCCGTTACCTGAAAGGGGGCTCGGTGCATTACAGCACCGACAAGTAGCCGCTTAGCTTTCTCGGCGGAACAGACTGTACGCAGCGCCTGGTCGTCCTGGTGGAACCAGTCACGATCGGGCTCTGGTTTCATACACAAAGAATCTCGCTTCGCACTTCAAACGGCCCATGTGCGGGGGAGCCGTTGGCGGAATCTGAAATCATTGAGGAGAATTGGCCATGACTGATACGGACTGGGATCAGCGGACCGTCCTGGCTAACGGACAGCGTATCCATCTAAGGATTGCCGGATCATCGGGCCCGATGGTGCTGCTGTGTCACGGGTTTCCTGAATCCTGGTATTCGTGGCGGCATCAACTCGAGGCGCTGGCCGCCGCAGGATATCGCGCCGTCGCGATGGACATGCCGGGATATGGCCGGTCGTCGAAACCGACCGACCCGACGTCCTATGGGGTAACTGAACTGGTCAACGTTTGCGTCGGCGTGGTCGAGGCCTTGGGCGAGACGTCTGCGGTGATCGTTGGTCACGATCTCGGTGCCCCCATCGCTTGGACCGCAGCCTGGACTCGATCTGATATTTTCCGCGCGGTTGTCGGGATGAGTGTTCCTTTTGGCGCGCGCGGCCTGGCTTGTCTTCCGGGAAGCCCCTTCGGCGAAATCCGGCCGAGCGAAGCGGGCGAGCAATTGGCCGGCCCCGACCGGATGTTCTATCACGAATATTTCACGCTTCACGCACCGGCCGCGATACAGGAGGCTGAGCGGGATCTGCGCGCCTGGTTGGCCGCCTCGTTTTACAGCCTGTCGGCGGATTATCCGTTGCCGCCGCAGCTTGCGGGCGTGGATCTGACGAAAATGCCTGGCGAGATGGTTCGGGGGTTCGTTCGTGCTGCCATGTCGGTGCCGCAGTCTGAGGGGATAGGCAGTGTTCTAGAGGTGCCGAAGGTGCTGCCTGCGTGGATCGAGACCGAAACTCTCGATTACTGCGTGACCGAATTTGAATATGGCGGGCTGGCCGGTCCCTTTAATTACTATGCGAACGGCGATCGCGATTGGGAGCTTCTCGGTCAGTATCAGGGCATGTCCGTTACCGTGCCGGCCCTGTATATCGGCGGCGACCGGGACATCGTGACGATCTGGGGCCAGGAATCGATCAGCCGTGCGAAGGAGCACCTAGCCGACCTGCGTGGAACGGTCATCATTCCAAATTGCGGACACTGGATTCAACAGGAGCAGCCCCTGGCGGTCAACCGGGAATTGCTGGCGTTCCTGGAAACCCTGTGAACTGACTTTCATGTAACCGGCGTTGGATGTGACCTAGGGTAAGCCTAAGGCCTTGAGGTGAGGGCCACGCAAAATTCCTTTTACGGGTCAGGCGTGACTCTAAGAAAGGCATGGACCGGCGCCGTCGACGTCGCCGGGACGAGTCTCATGTGCCGACAACTCGATCTCAATGGCCGTCTGCCGGTAATCTACCTCAACTATTGGCGACATTAAAGTCCGCTCAGCTGGCTAATTGTTATGGAGTTTGAATTATGGCGGTACCTAAACTATTGGACACAATGGGGCGCGAGGCATACGCCTACCCACTGCTGATCCGGCAATTGCTAGTCGGCGTGGGACAGCATCAGTCGGCGGAGATCGTTAGTGCGGGTCGACGGTTCACTTATCCGAAATTTGTCGAGCGGCTCCATCGGCTCGCATCTCTTCTCGCCGTGCACGGCGTCCGGCCCGGCGACACCGTTGCCGTGATGGATTGGGACAGCCACCGCTATCTTGAATGCTATTTTGCGGTGCCGATGATGGGTGCAGTGCTCCAGACCGTGAATGTTCGGTTGACGCGTGACGTAATTGGTTTGGTGCTTCGACAGGCTGGTGCGAAAGTGCTGATGTATCATTCCGACTTCTCAACAATCGTTGATAGTCTACGCGAAAATTTGCCGGGCCTGCAGCACGTCATCCGTCTTAGCGACAATGAGGATCCTGGCACCTACGAGGCGCTGATTGAAGAGGCACCCCGTCAATTCCCCTTTGAGGATTTTGACGAAAATACGATCGCAACGACCTTCCACACGACGGGGACGACGGGTGACCCCAAACAGGTTTTTTTCAGTCATCGCCAGTTGGTGTTACATACCCTTGCGGCAAGCGCAGCATTAGCGAATCAACCTGAGGGGCAATCGTTTAGTCGTTCTGACGTCTACATGCCCACGACGCCTATGTTCCACGTCCATGCCTGGGGCATACCCTTTGTCGCTACCATGCTGGGTGTCAAGCAGGTCTATCCGGGTCGCTACGATCCTGGGACGCTGCTGGCTTTGAAAGAAAAAGAAGGCGTGACCTTCTCCCATGGTGTCCCCACGCTCCTGCGCATGATCCTTGACGCAGCGCGCCTGATGCCGGGCACGCTTGCCCCTTGGACGATCGTGGTAGGTGGCTCCGCATTGCCGCCGGATCTAATCGAAGAGGCTACGCGAGCGGGAGTTTCGGTCGTTGCTGGCTACGGGATGTCAGAGACAGGTCCCATCATTGCGGTGGCGCGTTCCGAACCTGGACAGGCAGCATCCGTTCGGAGTCGCGCTGGGTTTCCCATCCCCCTTGTCCAGGCGCGGATCGACCCAACTAGCGCGGGCGAACTCGTGGTGCGGGCGCCATGGCTCACCCAAGGCTATGGTGTGCAGGCGGCGTCCGACGATCTCTGGAAGGGCGGCTGGCTTCACACGCAAGACATCGCCGAGGTCGATGCGGATGGCGGTATTCGCATCGTTGATCGTATAAAGGATGTCATAAAGACGGGCGGCGAATGGGTATCGTCGACCGAGATCGAGGCGTTGCTGGTCGCGCACCCTGCCGTCGTAGAAGCTGCGGTCGTCAGTGTGCAAAGCCCGAAATGGGGAGAGCGTCCGATAGCTTTTGTGGTCGCGGCCCGGGACGTACCACTCCCGACCGAGGATGAGTTGCGCGCCGTCATCACGAAGCATGCAGCGCAAGGACGGATCAGTCGCTATGCAGTTCCCGATCGGATACATTTCCAAGCCTCTCTCCCGCGAACCAGCGTGGGAAAAATTGACAAGAAGATACTGCGGAAGAATGCCGATGCGGTCGATCTGCCATCCGGCGAGGACGGTGCAGTGCCTTAATTGGAGTGGACGCGGGTAGGTTTAGGTGGTTGTATTTCAAGTATTAAATAAAACAAGATATATTCGAAATACTAATTATTAAATATTTAAAATAGAATTGTGCCGCGTATAACGTTGGACAGAGGCTCACTCTCGCGATTGCCCGGATAAGAACTCGCGACCAGATAAGTACAATAAGAGACGCAAGAACTTGAAGGCCGATAGGGCGGCACTCGTTTTCTTATCGCGCTCGGTTTGAGGGGAAATGGCCGCAACAGAGAGAACCGCTGCCAACTCAGTAGAAGCAACCTTGACACCGGGAGACGGAATCCAGGGGCGATCAGATTTGAATCGTACACCTGAGGAAATGATGGTCAAAGGAGGGCGCTCTATAGCGCAGGCGATTGCAGCAGGCAACTTTCACCAGATCACGGCTTACCGCACGACCGAATCCGGAACCCGCCGCATTGTGCGGCACTACGATCCGCCTGCGTGCGAGTCACTGGATGAGGTTATCGAGTCCTATCGCAGGCTGTTTGGCACCCTGACCGAAGGCTTTACCGCAGAAGGTAGCCGTATCGCTGGTGGCTCGAGTCGAGGACGCTTCATTGAGGAGGTGTTGGATGTTACGGAGCGTCTTCGGTAGCGTTGTCATGTCCGACCTGCCGACGAGCGTGGCCACACAGGCGCGAGGCGCGGGAGAACTGGTTTCGCCATTCAAGAGACGACGCGGACAGTAGGATGACGCATCTTGATCGCGTTGTGCTGATACTTGCAAAGCTCAATGCGTGCCTGTTTATCTTAATGTAAGAACGTATTTATGCTTTTATCGATGCTCCGCTCGCTTGTATGAAACGCCGCCGACTCACACGCGAACAGAGTACAGCCCAGAGGCGCCTGCGCCTGGTCTGCGCCGCGCAGGCTGTCTTTATGAAGAAAGGGTTTGTTGCGACGAGTGACGAAGACATTGCCAAGGCGGCGGGACATACGCGGGGCGCGTTCTATGCGAACTTTGGCAGCAAACAGGAACTGTTCCTGGAATTGCTCCAGCGCGACCACGAGACGTTGCCCGCAGAACTCCATGGATTTTGTCACGAAGAAGCGCCGCGCGAACAGATGGAAGCGCGTGTGCTGGAATATTTCGGTAACCTTCAACGCGACAACGAGAGCTTGCTCCTATGGGTGGAGGCGAAGCTGCTGGCGATGCGTGATGGTCGGTTTCGGGCGTGCTATAACACGTTGCTGCAAGAAAAGCTTGACCTTCTGACTGCTTATATTCGCCAGTTTTTGATGGGCGCCGACACACCATTGCACCTGCCCGCCGAAACCCTCGCGATGGGATTGCTGGGATTGCGCCACGGAGTCCGGCTCTTCCACATGGTGGATCCGCAGCGCGTGACGGGCGAGATTGTAGAGTTCGCACTTTCAGAGTTATTTATGCGAGCACTATTGGGCGGAAGACGGAATAGCGCGTTGGTGCACGCTGTCTGGCATGGCTGGAAGGCTGTCTAACCGTGCATTTCCGCTGCCTTCACAAGAACTGCGAAGGCGCGCTGTAGCGTGTGGCGGATTTCTTGCGACTGCTGTCCCCGTAGGACGCCAAAGGCACATTGCCGAAGACTACGCGGTGCGATCCACCGCAATCGTGATCGCTGGCCAGTCAGCGTCGAAGGATCGGTCGCATATCCTTGCCCAAGGAGCTTCGCCTCGGACAATACTCGCGGGCGCGGCGCAGCCTCGATAAAAAGCATGAACGTATATAACACATGGTCTATGCCCTGCGTCTGATGGCCACACGGCAGACGCGGGCCAATGTTCCGGGCCGCGAGTGGGAGATCGAGATCGGCTTTGAAGCAGCCACCGGCGAATGTGGGCTGAGCCAGTATGAGGTTCGCCGATGGCGGGGTTGGTATCGTCATATCACCCTCGCACGGCTCGCTCATGCTGCGCTCGTTACCCTGCGTGTCCACAGCAACGACTCCTGTAGACCTGATGCGGCTGAGTTTCCAGGCAAGCTGGTGGCGTACGCGCCAGTGGCGCGCGCAGCAGTCACGCTACCGAAGGCGCAACCGCACGCTCACGACATTAAAAATCTACGGTTGTAGTACTAAGAATTCCATGCTCGCGACTTAGTCGCTCAGCCATCAGTCACCACTAGGGTTAACAACGTTAGCGAATCGCGAGGCAACTGGGTAAGCTGGTAAGCACTGTTAACCAAAGGGGTCGTAATAATCGTGTTGCCTCGCTCACCTTTCTGTGCTGTGAAAAATGTTTTTCATTGCGGCAGGAACCGTTCACGTCAATTCGTTTCGGACGAGGTCGAATTAAATCCTTACCTTTCCCCACCTCGAGGGCGCTGGATTCCCCGCTTGACGAGGTAAAGCGGGCGCTCTGGATGATGTCAGTCGCCGATGGAATTCGCCGAGTCGAACTGGGTGTACTGATCGGTCTGCATTGAGAAGGTGTCGAACCATCGGAGCAACGCGGTGCGCATGCCCGGCAAGCCATGGAAATTTGCGAAACCGTGGCTTGCACGGACGAGGGACGCTACCTATCGCGGCGAATAGGATATCGAAGTGCTGCGTGATACGGCTGTTCGCAGGCTCAGATCGATGCACTAACGAAAGCGGGAATTTTGCTTAGTCATCCGCCGTCAGACGACCTTGCCAAGACGCAAGACGCAAGACGCAAGACAGTGACGTCACTGCGTGACAAATTTTAAGCGAGGAAACCATGTCTCAACCCTCCGCAAAATGGCGGCAGAAGATGCGGACCGAATCAGATTTTATGGAGCTCGTGACCAATCGTGCACGGCTGCGATGGGGGTTGTCCTGCTTCACTCTCGCGCTGTTCTTTGGTTTCGTTTTCGTCACCTCCACCGCGCCCGAGGCGCTGGGGCGCGACCTGCCTCATATCCGATTCCCGATCGGAATCACCTTGGCGCTGACAATGGTCGCGCTCATGGTCGGGATTACTGGTACTTACGTCATCCTATCGAATTGTTGGCTCGACCCCCTATCCAAGAAAATCGCAGAAAATGAGGCCACGCAATGATCGCTCGCTTCCCCTTCGCCCTCGCACTTTCCGCTTTGCCTGGCGTCGCTCTTGCCGCGGAACCGGGTCGACGAGACCTGAACTGGGTCGCTATCGGGATGTTTCTTGTCATCGTTGCGGTCACCCTTGTCATCACCTTACGCTCTGCGAATCATGCCCAATCAAAGAGCGAATTTTATGCAGCCGGTGGTTCCATCACCCCGTTCCAAAACGGCCTGGCCATCGCCGGCGATTTCCTGTCGGCAGCGGCCTTTCTGGGGATCTCCGCGCTGGTCTATTCCCGGGGATTTGACGGCCTGCTCTATGCCATCGGCTTCCTTACCGGTTGGCCAGTCGTCCTGATCCTGATGTCCGAACGGTTGCGCAACCTCGGTAGATACACCTTTGCCGACGCGGTCTCGTTCCGGCTGGATCACCCGTTGGTCCGACTCGTGGCTGCGATCGGAAGCCTCGTCGTCGTCCTGTTTTACCTCATCGCTCAACTCATCGGGGCAGGAAAGATCATCGAACTGCTCTTCGGCCTACCGTACTGGATGTCCATCGTCGGGGTCGGCCTGTTGATGATCTTCTACGTCACGGTTGGCGGCATGACGGCGACGACTTGGGTGCAGATCACGAAAGCCTGCCTGCTTCTGGGCGGCGGCACTCTGATGGCGTTCATCGTTCTGAGCCATTTCAATTTCAGTATCGTTCAACTGCTGGCCAAAGCCACCAGCGCCCACCCCGCGGGCGATGCCATCCTCCGCCCTGGAGGCCTGTTCGCCGAACCGGTCTCGGCAATATCTCTTGGCCTCGCACTCGTTTTTGGCACGGCGGGCTTGCCGCATATCATGATGCGTTTTTTCACCGTGAAGGATTCGACCGGCGCGCGCACCTCTGTCTTCTACGCGACCATTATCGTCGCGTATTTCTGCCTCGTGATCCCGCTTATTGGTTTCGGGGCCGTCGCTGTGCTGATGCCGGATGCAAGTTACTTCAATCTGGGTGCGACCGGAGCGTACAACCCAATCACCGATCTGATTGGCGGACCGAACATGGCGGCCATTCACCTAGCCCAGGCGACTGGCGGATCACTGCTGAAAGGCTTCATGTCGGCGGTTGCTTTCGCCACGATTCTCGCGGTCGTCGCCGGTTTGGCGCTGGCAAGCGCCTCCGCCGTCAGCCATGACATCTACGGCCAGATTATCGCCCGCGGAAAAGCCGACGAACGCCAGGAATTGAAGATCTCGCGAATCTCCGTAGTGGTCACCGGCTTGGCATCGGTTGCGTTGGCCTATGCCTTCGAAAACCAGAACGTGGCATTCATGGCCGGGTTGGCACTCGCCGTTGCGGCGAGCTGTAATTTCCCAGTTCTGTTGATGGCGCTCTTCTGGCGCGGGACCACGTCGCGGGGTGCAGTCGCAGGCGGTCTTGCGGGGCTGGTCGCGGCGGTAACGTTGGTTGTGCTTAGTCGCACGGTCTGGGTGACATTGTTCGGCTACAAGGTGCCCATCTTCCCCTACGAAAACCCTGCGCTGTTCTCGATGCCGGTCGCCTTCGCATTCATCTGGGTATTCTCCATCGCCGATCACAGTCACCGTGCCGAAGCGGAACGTGCTGCTTTTGACAGGCAGTTTGTCCGTTCTGAGATTGGTCTTGCCCCGAGTGAGACAGATGCAGCGCTGGAGGCTTGAAATGAGAGCAGATCAACGATACGCACGCCGTGGACCTCTGCAGTTTCGCGGCGCAAACCAGGATGGCGTACTTCCGATCCGGCCCATGCCGTTCAGTATCTTCTCCCGCACCGGGCAAGCGTCGCGACCGGGATCGTCATCGGCGATCGGATCCTCGATCCTCGATCTGTGCGACGCCCATGCGCGAGGAATGCCGCGCCGAGACGTCTCCACTGAGGCTTTTGCTGCAAGCAGCCTGAAGCTGCTGTTCGTACAGGGCCCTGATAGGTTGCGTGCGTTGCGCTGTCGCGGGGTGAAACTGTTCGCGTGCAGCGACAACGGCACACCTGTGCGATCAGAGGTCGACGTGCTTTTTCCCGGCATGGACGACCGTGCTCAGGACCGACCGACGACGGTGGCGAATTACAAGTGGGTTCCCGTCGCAGATCACGGGCACGCCTCATCCGTCCGTCGGGGAATTCCCGCGATCCATCGCCCGTTTGGCCAACGGCCGCGGCAAAGGACGGGCGGTTCGCTGACCTTCGACGCCTGCGAACAGCCGGAGGTCGAACTGGAGATCCGGATATACGTTGCCGGGCGATGCCCATGGCACGTTCATCAACATCCCCGACGCGGGCGATCAGATCGTCAGGCATTCGCTGCTCAACGACTGGTCGGCATCGCGAGATGGAGAAATGGGAATTGCTCCCGCTCGGCCCTTCCTCACCAAGAGCTTCATGACCTCAGCCTCGCCTTGGATCGTGAAATTCGAAGCGCTGATGCATCAGGGCTGGTGAAATCCACAATCGTGAATTCCTTCATCAGCAAACAGCGCTGGCAAAGCATGATGCCGATCTCGTCGAACAGGCTCCGCGTCAGGAGCAACCGACCACCTTTAGCAGCGTGGGCGCGTCCGGTACTGCCTCGTCAGCCAGGTCGATCCCGGAAAACTCTCGCATCTCAATGTTGTCGTACTGCGCGCCTTGCGGTGACTCGTCCGACGGTCCGTACCGATGTTGCAGGAAGTAAATGCGCTGCATCCTCTCCAATCCACGAGGCGGCCCCAGCGCTTCGTACAACTCGCTCGCCGCCAGCGGACGCGGCCGTGGCGCCACCTTTTCCATCTCGGTCAGGAAACGCTGAAGCCGCGTAGGCGTGGTTTGAACGAAGCACTGAGGTGCTTCGGTTATCGCGTCCTTCTCGGGCAAGAGATAACTGTGCGCAAGACAAGCAACAACCTTGAATACGTAGCGAATTCATAGGTCGAAAAACTAGGGACGGCAGGAGACAATGATGAACAAAAGAATGACTTTGCTGGCAGCTATACTTGGTTTCACCATGTGTGTGAGCAGCTTTGCTCAGAGTAGCGTGACACTATATGGTCTGGTAGACGGTGGCTTGCTTTACACGAGCAGGACGCTCGATTCGGCAACCGGTCGTGATGCGGGCCCGCAGTTTGCGCTGATTGACGCCGGACTGACGGCTTCGGGATTTGGTATCACTGGAACGGAGGACCTGGGAGGGGGGCTGAAGGCGACGTTCAAGCTCGAAAGCGGTGTCAGCGTGGCCAACGGCGGTTTCAACAACTCAAATGGTAACCAGTTTGGCCGCCAGGCCTGGGTGGCGCTGGGTGGAAACTTTGGGGAGTTCAAGGCGGGCCTGCAGTTCTCGCCGTTCTTTCTGGCCGTCCATGAGTCAGATCCGCGCAGCCTTTCCGAATTCGGCAGTGGCCTCATCAACTACGTCGATAACGTCCTTGTAACCGGTCTCTTTAATGCGAATGCGGTGTCATACACCAGTCAGACCCTCGCCGGATTCACGGGTAGCGTGATGCTCGCACTGGGTGGTGAAGCAGGTAGTTTCCAGGCGGGCCGCCAGTATTCCGCGAGTCTGAAATATGAGTCTGGCGGCCTGATGATCAATGCGGCAATGTATGACGGCAATGGTGGCGGTGCACTGATAACGCCGATTCCCAGTACCGAGGCGTTCGAAGGCCGTACGCTCGGCGCCGCATACAAGTTCGGTCCGCTGATTGCCAAGGCGTCGTTCGTCAACTACAAGGTCTCGGGATCTTTCAATAACAACGTTTACGGCGGAGGTCTCGATTGGCTGGTTCAGCCACAGCTTGATGTTAATGGTGGCGTCTGGGTGACGAGCGATCGAAACGACACGAAGAATCACTCGCTGTTGGTGGCGCTGGGCGCGGAGTGTTTTTTGTCGAAAGCGACCACACTCTATGCGCAAGTTGGCCTCGTGAACAATCACGGTGCGATGAACACGGGCCTGTCTATCAGCAGTGCATTGTATGGGGCGCCGGGCACTACGCTGGGCGTTGATCTGGGGGTGCGACACGCCTTCTAAATGGCCCCGGTCAGCTTTCACAGATGCACATGAGGTAATGATGGTCAAAGAGGGACACTCGATCGCGCAGGCAATCGCCGCGGGTCGATGCAGCGCTCTCTTGCGGTGTCGATTTTTCTCTGGCGCGTCAATCACGCACCGTGCGACCCCGCTTCACTGGAGGCGAAATGATGAAAACCCGTCGTATCACGCTGGTCTGTCCACCTCAAGAAGCTTGAACGCGTCACCCTTGCTGATCGGGGTGCTCCCACCGCAGACTTGGTCCAACGCCAGCACCGACGGCATCGCCGTATAGCCGGCCGTGCCGATCGCCATGGCGTCCCTGGTGGTGAATGCATCTGGAATCTTGACCAGCCACTCGCCTTTCACGCGTGCCTTTTGCGCGAATCCGCCGTGATGGGTCTGGCTGAGACCCCAGCCGTTGGCGACGACGCGATCGCCGACAGCGATGCCGGGATACGAGGAGGCCTCGACAGTGCCGGCAAAATCAATTCCGGCGATCAGGGGGAACTGGCGTATGACCTCGGCGTAGCCGCTCAGTGCGAGCGCATCCTTGTAGTTCACCGTTGAATAGTCAATCCTGACGGTGACGTCTCCAGGCATGAGATCGTGCTCACTCATGTCGACCACGCTGGCCGAAATCTTGTCACCGGCTTTTTTTTGCGATAACTGCTTTAAATGTCATTTTCATTTCCTGTGCTCGATTCCTATATTAATCGGAGTACCAATCAGGGTTGATGTCGAAGATCTGAATCCCCTGCGGCTCCCACTTCAGGTTGTGGGCCTCAATGAAGGCGCGCACCCAGGGCTGCAAGTTGGTTCAGGTGTCCGCATCGGGATTCCGTTTCTGGCGGTTAGCGAGCATGGGCTCACCACTCTGCCCGCAGACGCTTTCAGTTAGGGAAATGCCAGGCAGGTGCGGTTGAGTTTGCCGCAGACGTCGAGTGCATCGAGGGTGGAGTGGGGCTAGCAGCTTTTGCTCGCGCAGGTTGACCTGCGCAATGCCGGCATTGTTTGCCAGCAGATTAAGCCGTCCGGCATCTGTTTGAAGGCTCGCGTCGAGCGATGTCGCATCGGTAATAGCCAGCGTAGACGAAACCGCCAGCTTGGGTTCGAGTTCCGCTTCGAGCGCGTTCGGTGCGGCGGGCTGAATATCGCGCTGACGGCAACGCGTCAGCCGGCAGTGGCAAAACGGCGTGCCGTTGCCTATTCAATGCCTCCTCCCAAGCCGGTCACAAAGGCAAGCTTGCTCACGGGGGGGGCCGATTTGCATTGTGCGAAGACCGGCGGGGCAACGCCTCAGGGCCTGTACTCGAGAACCTTGAACACCTGCGTGAATGCTTGCCGGCTTCCTTGCAGCAGGGTTGCGCGCCCCTCGCGGAGCGCATGTGCTGGTGTGATCTGGCGCAGGGCCAGCGCCATGAACGTTTCCATGTCGCACTGTATCTTGACGTCGGCGGGCTCTTCGCTGGGGCCGGAGCGCACCAGCACCTTCCCGTCGTTCACCGGGACATGGAAGACCTCCGCCCCCACGTGAAATTCGTACAACGCTCGCAAGCCTGCGCTTGACGCCGGATCGCTCGAACCCGTCAGGCACAGAGCGATGAGTTCCGCACGGGCACTCGACGGATCGATGCGCTCGTCGACCGGCAAGCCAAGACCCCAGAGTCCAAGCGCGATCACCGGTTTGCGCAGTTGTTCGCCCAATTCCGTCAGTTCGTAAGCTGGCGCCGCGGCGGGCGCTGGCAGCGTGGTCGATTGGATAACATCGCTCTCCACCAGCATGGCGAGACGCTCGGACAGCCGGTTTGCGCCCATGGCAGGCAGGATCGCCAGCAGATCCTTGAACCGTTTCGGACCCAGCAGGAGTTCGCGGATCACGAGCAGTGTCCACCGATCCCCGAGGACGTCCAGCGCCCGGGCCATTGGGCAAAGTTGGCCGTAGGTTTTGTTTGGCATGTCACATTGTACAAGGCCCCGCGCAAGCGAAGCGGGGCGAAACGCGATAGTCACCGACCAGGCGGGAAGCCTGCCACGCAAACCCGATGGTGGTCAGTCCGCCGGGGCTAGGCCCCATGACCTGCGCGACCACGGGTGAGTCTGGGCTCCACAGTGTTCGCCACATTAACGACTATATCATTTGTATAGTAATATCGCTATATAAAGCGTATATTGACGGACGTAACCGCAGCCTGCGGTCCACGCATCGTTGGTCTTCGACTCGGGCGATTCTCGCCTGACGTTGCCGCCAGCGGGCATGACTCAGTAGTGGGCCCGACTGCATGAGGCCTTCGCATTAGCGGACTATGGAGACCCAAATGAGCAAAAGACACTGGATCCGGTCGTACGGCTCGAACCCCCCCGAGATCGACGCCGATCGCTATCCTTCCGTGAATGCGCTGCTGCAAAGCGCAATGTGCCAGTTCTCCGGCAAGCCAGCCTTCCGCGGCGTCGGTCGGACGCTGATCTATGCGGATGTCGACCGTCTCTCGTCCGCATTCGCCGCTTACCTGCAAAAAGTGGTCGGCGTGAACAAAGGCGATCGTGTGGCTGTGATGCTGCCGAACGTGCTGTCGTTTCCGATCGCCTTCATTGCCATCGCAAAAATCGGCGGCATCCAGGTCAACGTCAATCCGCTATACACGGCGCGGGAGCTCGAGCATCAGCTTAACGACTCGGGCGCCGAAGTGATCGTCGTTCACAGCGGTTCAACGTCCACCTTTGCGCAAGTGGCTGGCAAGACGCGCGTCAGGAACGTGATCACAGCCGGTCCCGACGACGGCGGCGCTGCGAGTCCCGGTCCCGCGATCAAAGCGTCGCTGTGCGAAGGAATCACTCTACAAGCAGCTATCGGCCTGGGCGAGAAGCTTGAATTCGATCCGGTGACAGTGAGCGGCACCGATTTGCTCTTCCTGCAATACACCGGCGGCACGACCGGGTTCTCGAAGGGCGCCGCGTTGTCGCACCGTAATCTCATCGCCAACATCGAGCAGTTCAAGGCCTTCATGCCCGATGCGCAGCGGCCCGGCGAGGAGGTTGTCGTGACCGCGATTCCGCTGTACCACATCTTCGCGCTCATGGTGAACTTCCTGACCTACTTCTCCGTCGGCGCCGAAAACTGGCTCGTAGTCAACGCGCGAGATACCGATGCTTGCATTGATGTGCTGAAGGCCGCGCGACCGACAATGTTTGCGGGTGTCAATACGCTGTACGCCGGGCTGGCCGCCCATCCACGCCTGACTGAGGTGGACTGGTCGAGACTGAAGCTTTCTGCCGGCGGCGGGGCGGCGGTGATCGACGTTATCTCGGAGCGGTGGAAATCGATGACGGGCAGCTTCATTCGCGAGGGCTACGGGTTGTCGGAGACTTCGCCCGTCGTTTCTTTTAACCCGCAGTTCATTAGCGACTTCACTGGCAGCACGGGCCTGCCCGTGCCTTCCACCGATGTCAGGCTGCTGGGCGACAAGGACGGGGAGGTCGGCATTGGCGAGTCCGGAGAGATCTGTGTCAAGGGACCGCAGGTGATGTCCGGATACTGGGAGGATCCCGAGGCAAACGCCAAAGCGTTCACCGCTGACGGTTATTTCCGCACGGGTGATGTCGGCATCTTCGATAGCGAGGGCTTCCTCAAGATCGTTGACCGCAAGAAGGATATGGTTCTCGTCTCGGGCTTTAACGTCTACCCAAACGAAGTGGAAGCGGTCGCGACCACCTTTCCCGGCGTCGCTGAGTGCGCGTGCATCGGCGTGCCGGACGAAAAGACAGGGGAGGCGCTCAAGCTGTTCGTCAGCAAGGAACATGGGGCCCACGTAACTGCTGAGGCCCTGGTCGCTCACTGTCGTGCCGGCATGGCGGCCTATAAGGTGCCCAAGACTATCTGTTTCGTCGACGCACTTCCGAAATCGACCGTGGGAAAGATCCTTCGACGCGAGCTTCGCAACATTGACTGACCGCCGCGTCGCGCTTCGAACCGCCAAACCAGGAAAAACGGAGACAAACCATGAACATCTTGCACGCTGATGCCCGCGTTGACGGCACCACTGGTGCGGGCGCGAGGTGCCCGCAATGAGTGCTTCCTACGACTTCGACTACATCGTCATCGGCTCAGGCTTCGGGGGCAGCGTGTCCGCTTGCCGGCTGACCGAGAAGGGCTATTCGGTTGGCGTGATGGAGATGGGCCGGCGTTGGACGGCCGAGGATTTTCCCAGGACCAACTGGGACGCGCGGCGCTGGATGTGGAAACCTGGCCTGAAAATGTTCGGCTTCTACAACATGCGCATTTTCCGCCACGTGATGGTCTTGAGCGGCAACGCGGTCGGCGGCGGCTCGATCACCTACGCCAACGCCTTGCTGGTTCCGCCCGACAGAGTGTGGGAGGAGGGTTCCTGGGCAGGCCTAACGGATTGGAAGCGCACCATGCCGCAGTACTACGTCATGGCGGAAAGGATGCTGGGCGTCACCGAGAACAAGATTCTGGGCGAGGCTGATCTGCGGCTCAAGAAGATGGCGGACTTGCAGGGCGTGGGCGACACGTACCACAGCGGCCGTGTCGCGACTTTCTTTGCTCCCAAGGGCGAGGCCGGCGGCAAGACCTATCCCGATCCCTACTTCGGCGGCGAAGGTCCGGAGCGCGGAACTTGCGTCGGTTGCGGCGGCTGCATGGTGGGTTGCAAGCACAACGCCAAGAACACACTCGACAAGAACTATCTTTACTTCGCGGAAAAACGTGGTGTGCAGATCTTTGCCGAAACCAAGGTGGTAGACGTGCGCCCGCTCAACGGCAAGGCGGACGGTAGTGACGGCTACGAGGTCTTCACCGAGCGTTCGACTGCCTGGTTCGACAAGCAGCGGCGTAGCTTCCGCTGCCGGGGCGTGGTATTTGCGGCTTCTTCATTGGGCACGATGGACTTGTTGTTCCGGCTCAAGCACAGCGGCTCCCTGCCGCGCATCAGCGACGACCTCGGCAAGCGCGTACGCACCAATGCCGAGTCCCTGGTCGGCGTGCGCTTTCCAGCCAAAGACAAGAGCATGTCGCCCGGCGTGGCAGGTGGCGCTGGCGTCTATATCGACGAGCGTACGCACATCGGTGCAGTACGTTACCCGGAAGGCTCGGACGCGACAGGCCTGATGATGACCTTGCTGTCCGGCGGGCGTGCCGGGTGGACGCGGATTTTTACCTGGCTATGGACGCTGCTGACCCATCCGCTGAAGGCGGCGCGGGTGCACAACCCGTTCGGATTTGCGCGCCAGACCGTGCTGTTCGTGGTGATGCAGACGGTAGACGCTTTTATCAACATGCAGTTCAAGCGCCGCTGGTATTGGCCGTTTGGAAAGCAGTTGTGCACCGAGGGCGACCCGATTCCCACCTTCATCCCTGAAGCCAATGCCTTTGTGGAAAAGGGGGCAAAGGCGCTGGGCGGCATCCCTACGACCTTGCTGACCGAGATTCTGTTCAACATCCCCACGACGGCGCACTGCATGGGTGGGTGCGCGATGGCGGACTCTCCCGAGCGCGGTGTGATGGACGTCCAGAACCGCGTCTTCGGTTATCGGAATCTGCTGATCTGCGACGGCTCGATGCTCAGTTCCAACCTCGGTGTGAACCCCAGCCTGACCATCACCGCGCTGACCGAGCACGCGATGTCCCACATTCCCGCGAAATCGCCCCTTGCAACCATCCTTCCGAGTGCTAACCATGGCCAATCCGTCCACATCTAACTCCAGCCCGCTGAACCAGCCCCTGCGCCTGCCCAATGGCAGCGTGCTCCGCAACCGTCTCGCCAAGTCGTCCATGAGCGAGACGCTGGGCACCTACGACAACCATGCGACGCCCAGGCTCGTCGAGTTGTACCGGCGTTGGGCCGCTTCAGGCGTCGGCCTGCTGCTGACCGGCAACGTCATGATCGACCGCCGTGCCCTGGGCGAGCCTGGCAATGTCGTGATCGAGGACGAATCCGACATGCTCATCCTGAAGCAATGGGCCCGCGCGGCCACCGATCAGGGTGCGGCCCTGTGGGTGCAACTCAACCATCCCGGCAAACAGTCGCCCAAGGGCCTGAACGCCAGCAATCTATCCCCGTCGGCCATCCCGTTTCGCGAAGATATGTCGGCGTTCTTTGAGACCCCGCGCGAAGCCACCACCGCCGAGATCCACGACATCATCCAGCGCTTCGGGCGCAGCGCTGCCATCTGCAGGAAGGCGGGCTTCAGCGGCGTGCAGATCCATGGCGCTCACGGCTATTTGATCAACCAGTTCCTGTCACCTCATCACAACCGGCGCACTGATGAATGGGGCGGTAGCCCGGAGAACCGGCGCCGCTTCCTGATGGCCGTCTACGCCGAGATTCGCCGCCAGGTCGGCACCGATTTCCCGGTGGGCATCAAGCTCAACTCGGCCGACTTCCAGCGCGGCGGCTTCACCGAAGAAGAGTCGATGGCCACCATCCACGCGCTCGCCGAAGCCGGCATCGACCTGATCGAGGTCTCTGGCGGTACCTACGAGGCGCCGGCCATGAGCGGCGCCTTCCAGCAGCCGCGAAAGGCCTCCACGGCCGCGCGTGAAGCTTACTTCCTCGAGTTCGCGGAGAAAGTGCGCATGAAGAGCCGGGTCTTGTTGATGGTCACCGGTGGTTTCCGCACAGCCGACGGCATGAACGCCGCATTGCGTTCGGGTTCACTCGACATTGTCGGTCTGGCGCGGCTGTTGGCCATCGACCCCGATGCGCCGGCTGCCCTGCTGCAAGGGCGCGACAGCCCGCAGCGCGTGCGGCCGATCAGCACGGGCATTAAACCGGTGGACCGCATGGGCATCATGGAGGTCCTGTGGTACACGCGGCAGCTCAAGCGGATTGCCGAGGGGGGCGACCCCCGCCCCAACGAAAGCGGCCTGGTGGCCTTTCTCAAGAGCCTCGTGAATAGCAGTTGGGGCAACTATCGCACCAAGCGCATGCGGGCTTGACCGTTCGCCCCTTTCTACACATAGAAAACCTGACCCTGGAGATCAATGCAATGCGTCATCTACTGAAGGCAAGCGTCCTCGGACTTGCTCTGTCAGCAACACTCATTTCAGCGGCAGCGGGCGCGACTGACGTTTCGCCAGATAGCGCGACGATAAGTCCGCTGACGCTGCAACAGGAATTGGAGGTCAACTGGAAGAACGTGCCAACGCAAACCATCACGGCAGACGGAGTGACCTTCGCCTACCGTGAGCTTGGCAAAAGCCACGGCGGCACACCAGTGGTGTTCCTTACCCATCTGGCCGCCGTGCTAGACAATTGGGACCCGCGGGTGGTGGATGGCTTCGCGGCGGAGCATCACGTCGTCGCGTTCGACAATCGGGGCGTCGGTGCTTCCAGTGGCTCACCGTCGAAATCGATCGAGCAGATGGCTGATGATGCCATCACATTCATCAGGGCCATGGGGTTCAAGCAGGTAGACCTTTTTGGCTTTTCGATGGGCGGCATGGTCGCTCAGGAAATCGCGTTGAAGGACCCGCAGCTTGTGCGCAAGATTATTCTCGCGGGGACAGGTCCCGCCGGTGGGGACGGCATCAGCGATGTGACCGGAGTCACCTTCTACGACATGCTTCGAGGCTTCTTCACCCACCAGGATCCGAAGCAGTATCTGTTCTTCACCCGTACGCCCAACGGCATCGACGCTGGCAAAGCGTTCCTCGCGCGATTGAATGAGCGCTCGGAGAACCGCGACAAGGAAATCTCCGTGAGCGCGTTTCTGGCGCAGTTGGATGCGCTGCGCGCCTGGGGCCACAAGGAACCCGACGACCTGTCGGTCGTGAAGAACCCGGTGTTAGTTGTCAATGGCGACAGCGACAGGATGGTCCCAAGCAAGGATTCGCGAGACCTGGCGGCGCGCCTGCCGAACAGCCACCTCATCATCTATCCCGATGCCGGCCACGGCGCGGTGTTTCAGAATCAGGCCGACTTTGTGCCCAAGGCGCTCGAGTTCCTTGCTCAATAGGCTTTGAGGAAAACGCTCGCCTGGACGCGCAATCTTCGCAGGTGGTGCGTCGAAAGGGCGAAGCGACCGTTTGAGACAAAGACCTCGTGGTCCGGTAGGTCGCACCGAACGTGAGGCTCTCGTACTTCTATCTGGCGTTTTCATAAGGATCCCAACATGACCGATACACACTTCACCGCGCCAACCCGCTTCGTCGAAGTCGGTGGCGATAGATTCGCCTATCGCCGCTGGGGCAACACCAGGACTACTGACCAGCCGCCATTGTTCTTCCTCCAACACTTCCGCGGCGGAATGGATCATTGGGACCCGCTCATGACAGATGGCCTGGCGGCAGGGCGCGAGGTGATCCTTTATAACGGTCGCGGTATCGCATCCTCTTCCGGTAAGCCGCGCACTCGAATTGAACATATGGCCGACGACGCAGCCGCGGTCATACGAGCACTGGGTATTCGCAAGGTTGATGTTTTAGGTTTTTCGCTCGGCGGTTTTCAGGCTCAGGATCTGACGCGACGTCATCCTGATCTGGTCCGCAAGCTCATGCTGCTCGGCACTGGACCCCGTGGCGGCAATCCGGATTCCGAGCCTGGGGTGCTGGAGGCGGCACCGCGCCCGGTCCCCACGGTAGAGGACTTCCTGTTCCTGTTTTTCGGCCGGTCGGAGGCCGCGCGACAGGCCGGGAGCGACTTCTGGACACGCCGGCACCAGCGCGTGGACCAAGACTCGCCGAGTTCCCCCGCAGTGATACAGGCTCAGATCGAGGCAAACATGTACTACTTGCCAAAACTGGACCCTAAAGATCCTTTCGCTCATCTGCGCGAAATCATGCAGCCGACCTTCATCCTTAATGGCATCAATGACGTGATGGTTCCAACCATCAATTCCTGGTACATGGCGCAAAACATTCCGAATGCGCAGCTATTCATCTATCCCGACGCCGGCCATGCAGCTCAATTCCAGTACCCTGAGCGGTTCTTGACGCATGCCGTGCAGTTTCTCGGCGAGTGAAAATCCCAAAGATGCGCGGCATTGATTGATCATATTTGCGCTGCGCGCGATGACAAAACGGAAGCTATCATGCTCAAGTTCAAATTCCTGTTGTGGGCCCTGACGAAGCTCTTGCAAAGAGCAGTCAAAAAGAATCCGGCATGTGCCAGGTATATAAAGGGTAAGGAACTGGTATTTCAGATTCAAACGCTGGGCGGGATTGGCCGTCATTTCAATATCAGAAATGGGAAGATAAGCTCTGTCGCAGGACTCACTCAGAGCCCAAAGTTCACCATGACTTTCAGAGATGCCGTCAGGGGTTTTGCGATCCTGTCTGCAAAGGATAGCAAAGAGGCCTTTCTGGCGGCGCTGCATAAAGAAGACCTTGTCCTCAGTGGCGACTTTGTTGAGGTGATGTGGTTTCAAGGATTGACGGAATACTTGCAGCCCAGCAAAAAGCAGGTCCACTAGACGCGTCGTTTAAAGGATCAAGGTCGCTACGCATAGCCGATTTCGATTTCGGCAGTCTGGGCAGGCCGTGATCTGCTGCTTTCCACGACCCGTGCATTGTGAATGAGTGCCGCGGTTTGCCAACCCGTCTGAATACTATAGCGTCAAGCGAGACCCTCTTGTCTGAGAGTGAGCACATGTTGAAAACTTGAGAGGCTGCGAGAGCTGCAGCAGGTGCGTCGCCACCAGGACGCTCGTGCTTAGCAAAGGAGGCGCGCTAACATTGATTGCTGCAGGCGGCGCAGTGGTAGGCGGGATGGTCACGAACTCACGACGATGCACAGTTGAGCTGACAGCTAGGCGCTGCGCTACACGACACCGCATGCGGCCTTCCAAACCCAGCGCGGCCTATTGCTGAATTGATGACGCGGCCTGGTCACGTTTCAGGCGTCGAGGAAGGACAGCGCCTTTGGCACGAAATCGGCATGATTCTGGAAAATCCCGCCATGGCCGGCGTCTTCGTAAATGACCAGTCGCGAATTCGGGATGCGACTTGCCATATCCGTAGTGTTCACGGTGGGCACCATGATGTCGTTATCACCATTTGCGATCAGTACCGGAATACGTATCCCGCCAAGATCCTGGGGTGCCTGTCGGCCCCATGCCTGGATCGCCTTCAACTGCCGCAAGAAGGCGCCGGGCGTGGGTCCCTTGTCCCGATGCGCCTTGCGTTCCTTCAGTCGTTTCAAGAAAGCCTTCGCGGCTCGGCGACCAGTGGCCGTGGATGTGAAGAACAGATAGAACTTCGGATCCCGTAGCGTCAGAAAGCCTTTGATCATCAATGGCCACGACACTGACCCGACCTTGTCGATGCCTTTGCCGCCCGCCGGGCCCGTACCGGTCAGAATGAGCTTTCGCACCAGGTCCGGTGCTTTCAGCACGAGATCCTGCGCGACGAATCCGCCAAGGGAAAAGCCGAGTAGGTCAACCTTCTCGAAGCCCAGCGCGTGAATCAGGGCGATCGCATCCCGCGCCATTTCATCGATGGTCACTGGCGCTGTTCCGCCGGACGCGCCGATCCCGCGGTAGTCAGTGGCGATCACGCGGCGCTTGCTGGCAAGGCCATCGATAATCCGCGGGTCGAAATTGTCCAATACCGCGCCCCAATGGTTGAGAAGAATCAATGGCACTCCATTGCGAGGCCCCAGGTCACGGTAGGCAAAAGCAGTCCCACGGACATCGATCAATCGGTTCGCAGCGCTTACATACGGCGTATCCGATCCAAGGTGAAGGTGTTTGTCGGAATGGGTCATTGCTTACTCTGCGTGTCTCGTGTGGATCGGAAATTCTGGAATGAGAGGGGAAAATCCCTCTCCAGGTTTTCCCCTGCTAAAGGATGCTTTAAGAGGGCGTTCGATACCGCTCTGCGGCATGCGCCTGCCTGATGTCCGAAAGCAGGGCTTGCCGCGCTGCCTCCAGGGCTTCCCAGCGCGTGGCGGCGTGCAGTGGCGGGATCGTCACGGGTTCACGGCGATCGAAGCCGACCAGCGCTGCATCGACCAGTTCGCCCACTTCCATTACCTCTGGCATCGCGTTGACGTCAATACCCGCACGCCCCCAGATCTCCGTGCGGGTGGCTGCAGGGAGGACGGCCTGGACATAGACGCCTTTGGGCGTGAGCTCCAGACTCAGCCCCTGGGAGAGGAACAGCACGAACGCCTTGGTCGCACCGTAGACCGACATGCCGAATTCCGGTGCCAGCCCAACCACGGAACCGATATTGACGATCGCGCCTTCACCAGCCTGCGCAAGCCGCGGAGCGATCGCGCTGGCGAGCCGGACGAGCGCGGTCGTGTTGAGCGCGACGAGCCGGGCGACATCGTCGGTCGCCTGCTCGATGAAGCTGCCAGACTGAGCGGCTCCCGCATTGTTGATGAGGATCCCGATTCGGGAATCGTCGCGCAGGCGCGTCTCGACAGCGCTCAGGTCGTCGGACTGGGTGAGATCGGCCTGGAGGATATCGATTGCGATGCTGTTTTCCTCGCGCAGCTGAGCCGCGAGCGTCTCCAGTCGCGCCTTGTCGCGGGCAACTAGCACGAGGTCGTGGCCGCGACATGCGAAGCGCTCGGCATAGGTGGCACCGATGCCGGAGGAAGCGCCGGTAATCAGGACTGTGGAGCGTGTGGTCATGTATTTGCTCTCTTGCTTAGGCGAACCGGTCGCCATCGACTTCGATGAAGCGGGTCGGTTCTGTGAGGTGGGTGTCGCTGTTGGCCAGGTCAATTTCAAAAGTTGGCTGGCTATTATGATGATGGTCGTCATCTTAAACGTCAAGCACTTTGATTATGATCGACATCAATGTATATTGAGGTCTTACTTCTGGCGCAAAAGAGGCATGTGGATATGAGGGTCACCAAAGCGCAGGTACAGGCGAATCGGGCGCGCATTGTCGAGACGGCCTCCACCCTGTTTCGTGAGCGGGGCTACGACGGCGTGGGGGTGGCGGACCTGATGGCGGCCGCCGGCTTTACCCATGGCGGGTTCTACAAGCACTTTCGCTCCAAGGCCGACCTGATGGCTGAGGCGGCGGCGAGCGGGCTTTCGCAGACCGTGGCAAATAACGGAGGCCTGGACATCGCCGAGTTCGTCAGACGTTACGTGTCCCGGGATCACCGTGACGCCCGCGGCGAGGGCTGCACGATGGCGGCCCTCTGTGGGGACGCCGCGCGTCAATCAGAGGACGTCAAGGCGACGTTTGCGGCCGGGATCGAAAACATGCTGGCAGCCCTTGAGGGCGCAGGCGCAACGCTGGGCGATGTGGATCAGCACAAAGTGCGGGCAAAGATGATCGACATGCTTGCGCATGCGATCGGCGCGGTCGTGTTGTCCAGGGCCTGTCCGGATGACTCACCTCTGTCGGACGAGATTCTGGAGGTCTGCCGCGCAGAAATTCTCGCGCCACTGTCGTCAGCAGGGGCGACCAATTAGCGTCCACTGAATGAGGGGTTGATCGCTGGCTCTTGAGCTACCAGGAACGCATGAGTTCCGTTCGATCACCCTGCAACCACTTTGAGGAGATCTCGTGACCAAGCAAGACATTGTTCTCTGCACTGAGGTCCGAACACCGATCGGCACCTATGGCGGCGCGCTGAAGGACACCCCCGCGTCCGACCTGGGTGCTGCCGTGATTCGCGAGACCCTGCTACGTTCGGGACTGGCCGCTGACACCATTGATACCGTCACTATGGCGCAGGTAATCCAGGCCGGTGCCGGAATGAACCCGGCGCGACAAGCCGCCATCGGCGGCGGCCAGGGCATTGCGCTTGCGCTCGAGATGCTCTGAAGGGGAGGATCGCAATGGACCTGTACTACCTGGATGACCTCGTTCCCGGACAGCAATTTGGGGGAGGAGCGCGGATACGCATTGAGGAGGAACGGAGCAAGACGTTTGCCTCCGAGTTCGATCCCCAGCCATTTCACCTGGACGAAGGGGCTGCTAGGGCCTCGATCTTCCGAGGCCTGGCCGCCAGTGGCTGGCATACCGCCGCAGTGACGATGCGGTTGCTCGTGGACAGCGGGTTCAAGCCGGCTGGCGGCATCGTCGGCGCAGGCTTCGATGAATTGCGCTGGCCACTTCCAGTAAGGCCCGGCGATGAACTGCATGTGGAAATCGAAGTGCTGGAGGTGAGGCCGTCGAAATCACGCCCGGAGCAAGGTCTCGTCAAGCTGCGCACGACGACACTGAACCAGAATCAGGAGGTTGTTCAGATTTCTGTGGGCAACCTCGTGGTTCCGCGTCGCCTGGCGCAGTAGCGCCAACTTGAGTATGAGCAGCTGCCGATGCGCGAACCACGCTCATACCAGTTGCCTTCGACAGCGTCGAGAGCGAATCGAGCGACGTGTCGTGGCTACGTTGTCAGATTGAGTAGCCGAGCCCGGCGGCGATTGCACCGGCGAAGTTGGTCTGACCTCAATCTCCGCGTTGTGGTTCTGCATATTGAAAGACCTGAACATGCTGCCTTCGTGATCAGAAAGTTGCCCACTCTGTTTTTGCTGTATCGGCCGAAATAGCGACGGACGTGTCGGCGACGGCAACCGGCGCAACCCTCAACTTTTCACCACGCACATCACGACGCGTGGCCGAGGCTCTGGAAACAGGCAGAGGGGTCTTGCCTTTCGACAGCGACGTGTGTGCCGCAGAAGACGAGCCCGTATCGGCGAGCCTGAAAACGGGAACGGCTTACTTCAGTCTGGTTGCCTGCTCTTCGAGCGACTGCGCCACTGCTGCCAGCTCGACCAGCGCGCGTTCTGTTGCGTGACCTCGTCCAAACGCCAGACGAAATTTCAGTTAGATGTCGGCAATGCCCGATTTGCGATGCATGCGCTCGAACGAATGTCTGGTCGAGCTTCATTTCGCCCTTGCTTTCCCTGACTTCTGGTTACGCTGCCGGTTCGATCGTCCTTCAAGTGAGGCTGCCCGCTCCGCAATCACGGCAGCGGTCGAAGACTCCACGCTTTCACGTACGGCGCCCAGGCCGACAACCAGGTTGTTGCACATCGGCACAAGGATTTCCGAGGGGGGATCGGCCACGTCCGCGAAATGGTTGGCAAGTTCGAGCATGACGAATCCATGCACGGCACTCCACAGTTGCGTGGCAATGAGCGAGGGATCGATCTTTCGCACGCAGTTGGCATCAACCAGGCGGGCGCATGCTTTGACCAACTGTGCGTAGGTTGCCTTGAACGCTGGTGAGTGTTCGCCCGCGACCGGTGCCGCAGTACCCCATGAGAGGCTATATCTGCCGTGAATCGACAGGCCAAACATCAGGTCATACAAATGGGGATTGCTTCGCGCGACGTCCCTGTGCGCCAAAGCCATCGAACATAGATCGGCCATCGGATCATCCGTAGCCGGGACCAGATCGAAGGCGACGGCGAGCCTTTTGAACCCCTCGTCAGCAACTGACTGGAGAAGTTCTGGCACGCCGCCGAAGTGGGTGTAGAGGCCCATCGTCGACAGACCCGCCTCGCTCGACACCGAGCGGGCCTTAACTTCGGACGGTCCAGTTGTTGCAAGCAGGCGGATCGTTGCTTCAATGAGGCGCGTGCGGATATCAGGGTTTGACCTATCAGTGGACATATTGCAATGGCTCCATAACGAAGTTATTCTACCCAATAACGATGTTATTTGCATGAGGACGCCGACAGACAATCCTTCGCTTCAAGGCAGAACGTAGAGCGGCACGCCACGGCGCCGCCAGTTCTTCCGGACATGACATACACGACGCCCCTACGTGAGGCCACCCCGCCGGACAGGGTAAGCCGATGAAAGCAGGAGCTGGAAACCATCGATGGAGAATGTTCGCTCTCCATGCTTCAGAGGATCTGAGAGATGAAGAAGACACGTCCGATGCCCGGGCGCCTCAATGTGGAGGCCCGTGGCTCTGTACTGGTTGTGCGGCTGGAGGGAGGTCCGCTCGGACTGATGGGACTGAATATGGCCAAGGAGCTTGCAGCGCTGGTGGACAGGGTGGAGTCGGATGCCGCCGTCACAGCAGTGGTCCTGACCGGAACTCATCCCGGGCGTTTCATCGGTCATGCCGACGTTCGCTGGTTGCAGGAAGGCGGAAAGAGTATCCCGTCCGTCGGGCGCGGGATGGCATCGGCGATCGCCCACACGGCCGCCGCAGTCCGCAAGGTGCCGCCACTGGCGGCCGTCGCGTCCATCACGCCGCTGGACGGTGGAATGCAACTGGATCAACTGCACGACACGTTTCTGCGGATGAACAGCTGCGGCACCCTCTTCGTCGCAGCGCTGAACGGGTCTGCGCTGGGCCTTGGCAGCGAGCTTGCGCAAGCCTGCGACGTCCGTCTGATGGCGGATGGGGATTTTTTCATCGGGCAGCCGGAGGTGCTTCTTGGAATCCATCCGGGTGGCGGCGGCACGCAGCGGTTGACGCGACTGGTCGGCGCCCACCGTGCCCTCATGATGATGCTCGAGGGCCGTCCGGTGTCTCCAAAGAAGGCACTCGAAATTGGTCTGGTCGACGAGGTGGTGCCGCCCGACGAGCTCCTCGATCGCGCGGTTGCGCTGGCCCAGTACATGAGTTCCCGCTCGAGAGATGCGATAGCGGCAATCAAGCGTGCGGTGTACCTCGGCGGGTCGATGTCGCTCGAAGAAGGACTGCATCTGGAGCGTGCGGAGTTCATCACGATATCGCCGTCAAAGACTGCGCAATCGCTGATGGTCGAATACCTGGAGCGTACCGCGCGGGATGGCGACTTGCCGCTGTATGACCCCGCAATCTACAACGAGGCTCTTGAGAGCGGCCGGTTCCCCTTGCACAGCAACGGCTCGAAAAAATGAGCCACATGTCCATGTCCAAGTCACCGTTACCTTACCTATTCACCCGCCGTGATGTCAGCTTTGTCTCGGGCGAAACCTACTGCTCGGCCTGGCTCTACCTGCCGGTCGGGGTAACGCGGCCACCGGTTGTAGTCCTCGGACACGGGCTCGGCGCGGTTCGCGAGATGCGCCTCGACGCCTTTTCGGAACGGTTTGCTGCCGCGGGGATGGCGACCTTGGCGTTCACCTACCGTTACTTCGGCGACAGCGGTGGCAAACCCAGGCAACTGATGTCCGTGAAGCGCCAGCTTGCGGACTGGGACGCCGCGCTGAACTTTGCCAGAGACTGCGGCGATGTCGATGGCAGCCGCGTCGCAGTCTGGGGCAGTTCGTTTGGCGGCGGCCATGCGATCCAGGTGGCCAGCCGGCATCCAGAACTTCTGGCGGCCGTCAGCCAGTGCCCGTTTACTGATGGACTGGCGTCAGCGGCCGCGCTAGGCGTGCGGGGATCGATGAAAATCACCCCGACCGTCGTGCGCGACTTCGCTGCCAGGCTGTTTGGCCGGCCGCCGGTCATGGTTCCAATTGCAGCAGCACCTGGCAAGCCGGCCTTGATGAATGCCCATGACGCATTGCCCGGTTATCTGGCCCTGATGCCGAAGGGGTTGGAGTTCGTCAACCACGTCGCGGCAAGGGTGATCCCGGAGATCGCCACCTATCGGCCCGGTCGCTCGGCCCGCAAGGTGGAAATCCCGATCCTTTTTTGCGTCAGCACCACCGACACAGTGACGCCGCCTGATCAGACCATCGCACTGGCTCGCCGGGCGCCGCGTGGCGAGATCAAGCTTTATTCCGCCGGACACTTCGATTTCTATCTGGGCGATCACTTCGAACAGATCGTGTCGGACCAGACGCGATTTCTGTCCCGGCACCTTCGGGTCGCCGGTTGATCCGAGCCGATATCCACTACCACCTTCCTGAAGAGAGTAATGATGCGTCTTTCCAAACTTTCGGAGTCGCGTGCGGCGTCGGCACCTGGCTCGCCTTGCATTGAAGATGCCACCACCATCCTGTCGAACAGCGAGTTTCATTCGAGAGTCCTCGCTGCGGCCGGTGTATTCGCCCATCTGGGAGTATGGGCGGGGGACGTCATAGCGATCATGCTGCCTAACCAGGTGGAGTTCGTGGTGGCGATGTTCGCCGCCTGGCGTTTGGGTGCGGCGGTCACCCCGGTCAAGCCCAGCCTTACCCGCAAGGAGGCGACTCATCAGATTGTCGACTCGCGAGCGACGCTGGTTGTCAATACCACCGGTGAAACCGTGGTCCCGGACGTTCTTTCTCTGCCGGTTGATGCTCTGAAAGGAGGGGAGGACCACGCCGGGGTGCCGTTCGACGATCCTGCCGCGCTGGCTCTGTTGATCTACACCAGCGGTACCACTGGGCTGCCCAAGGGCGTGATGCTCGATCATGCAAATATCAAGGCGATGGTGGAAATGGGCCGGCATTCGCTCGAGGTTACCGCCGCGGACCATTGCCTTCTTGTGCTGCCGCTGTTTCACGTCAACGCTATCCTGGTGAGCACCCTGGCGCCGCTGTCAGCAGGTGGCCGCGTCACGATCCGTGAGCGCTTTGATATCGACACGTTTTTCGACGACGTCGAGCGGCTTCGACCAACGTATTTTTCCGGCGTGCCGACGATCTACGCGCTGCTCAACGCCTTGCCGGACCATGTCAAACCCGACACGTCCAGCCTGCGGTACGGTATCTGCGGCGCAGCGCCCGTGTCGGCGGAACTGCTAAAGAGTTTTGAAACCCGTTATGGCTTTCCATTGATCGAGGGTTACGGACTGTCGGAGGGTACTTGCGGGTCGACCATCAATCCCTTTGACGGCGTGCGCAAGGCCGGCACCGTCGGCCTGCCTTTCGCCGGACAGCGCATCGCGATCGCCGATCCACGCGGTATGCACTTGCCGCAGGGCGCTACTGGCGAGGTGCTGATTCATGGCCCCAACGTCATGCGCGGTTACCTGGGGAAGCCCGAGGAAACGGCGAAGACAATCGTCGACGGCTGGCTGCACACCGGCGATATTGGGCGTATCGATGAGGATGGCTACCTTTCCATCGTCGGGCGCCTGAAGGAAATGATCATTCGCGGTGGCGAGAACATCTATCCCAGGGAAATTGAAGACGTGCTGTCGGAGTTCCCTGGTGTGCTTGAAGCGGCAGTGATCGGAGCTCCCCACGAGACCCTCGGTGAGACCGTCATTGCGTACGTCGCGTATCGCCCGGGATTCACCGGCAGTACGGATGAGCTGCATGAGCATTGCGCGAGCCAGCTGACGCGCTACAAGAGACCCGTGGCGATCAACGTCATCGACAGCCTTCCGAAGAACGCGGTGGGTAAGATCGACAAGATGAGGCTGCGGGATCTGTGGACGGCGCAGAACCCATGATCTTGGTCAACAACCCATGTGCGCCCCTTTTGTCCGCGTGAGATAGCAAACCCACGGATCATCGATACGTAACTCATGTCCAGTACCCCGGTCCGATAGGGCAATGCGATTGCAAGCTTGCCCGGAGAGTAGGGCGGACCTTGTGGCCAAGGGCGTGTTTGCTGGTCGCCGAATGCGATGCAGATCTCGATTTTGGACAGACGAAGGAGACAGTCGAAATGAACATGCAGGTCACTGGGGCACAGGATAGTCACGCGATTCAACCGCCGAGCGAATCGCTTATTCCGGGAGGGCGGCCAACTATCTTCGTGACGGGTGCTGCTTCCGGGATCGGTCGCGCCTGCGCCGAACTGTTTGCGCGGCGCGGTTGGTTCGTAGGCCTCTACGATATCAATGCGGACGGTGCCGCCGCGGTCGCCGCGACCCTGGGTGAGGGCAACGCAGTCTCTGGCGCGCTCGACGTGAGCAATCCTGAAGCGTGGCAGCGGACGCTCGCAGCATTCTGGGCCGAAAGCGGCCACCGGCTCGACGTGCTGCTCAATAATGCGGGCATTCTTTCATCGGGGCAGTTCCAGGAGGTTTCCATAGCCAGACATTATGCGATGCTTGACGTGAATGTCCGGGGAATGATCACGGGTTGTCACTGCGCATTCCGGTACCTGCAGAGGACGCCCGGTTCCCACGTGATCAATATTGCGTCGGCCACCGCGATCTATGGCCAGCCCGAGCTTGCGACTTACTCGGGAACCAAGTTCGCCGTGCGCGGATTCACCGAAGGGCTAGACCTCGAATGGAGCAAGCTCGGCATCCGCGTGAGCGACATATGGCCAAGCTTCGTCAAGACCGCAATGGCTGATGGCTTCGACCATATCCCCAGTGCAAAGTCACTGGGCATTCGGCTGATGCCGGCTGACGTCGCATCCACTGTGTGGACTTGTGCGACGACACGGAGACTCATTCACAAAACGCACTGGACTGTCGGCCTGCAAGCCGGGCTACTGTCTCTCGCCACGCGTCTGGCGCCGCCAGCACTCAGCCGCTGGGTCGTCCGGCATATCGCGTTATGAACCGGGTACTCATGCCTGTGTCCCCGATACCCGGCGGCAGTCTGCGCTCACGGCAAGGTCGTTATGCAAATGCTGCGCGATTGACGTAGGGTCTTGTTATGAGAATTCAGCGGGGATTACTTATAGAGATTAGTATATCTAATCAATTATTAATCGCACGAACTTGTTCACGAAAAAACTTTTTCATGTTCGAGCGCGTCGGCGCCTTGCCGCCGCACAGATATGTCGAGGTGTCCATGCACGGTGAAGACTCGCCCGGATGCACAGGAAGGGGAATTTAATATGGAAAACACTGCTTTCGACTTCGACTGGCTGGTTATCGGCTCAGGCTTCGGCGGCAGCGTCGCCGCGCTGCGCCTCGCGGAAAAGGGTTATCTCGTCGGTGTGGTCGAGCGTGGGCGGCGCTATCGTGATGAAGACCTCCCCAGGTCGGCCTGGCAGTTCGGCCGCTATTTGTGGGCACCTGCACTGGGGTTGAAGGGCATCATGCGCATGGCGCTATTTCGCCACATCTTTACGCCCACCCAGAATGCCGTCGGCGGGGGCAGTATCGTGTACGGCGGCGTGCTGTACCGCGCCAAGCCAGGGTTCTTCGAGGATCAGCAGTGGCGCGCGCTCGGCAACTGGGACATGCTGCTGCGCCCGCACTACGATACGGCGGAACGCATGCTCGGCGTAAAGACGGTGCCATTTGATTCGCCCAGCCAGCAGTTGGCTCGGGAAATGGCGCAACACTTCGGCGCCGGAGACACATTTACTCGCGCACCCTGCGGGGTGTTTTTCGGCGAGCCAGGCAAGTTAGTCAAGGATCCCTATTTCGGTGGTGAAGGTCCCGACCGCACCGGATGCACGCGTTGCGGTGCATGCCTCGTGGGCTGCCGCGTCGGCGCCGTGAACTCGTTGTTGAAGAACTACCTGTGGTTCGCCGAAAAGCACGGCGTGCAGATCATGGCCGAACGCGAGGTTGTTGACGTCACTCCGCTCGGTGCGCCCGACGGCAGTGAAGGCTATCGCGTAGTCACGCAGCGTCCCGGCGCGTGGTTCGCCCGCGATAGACAGACCCACACCGCGCGCGGCGTGGTGTTCGCGGGTGGGTCGCTCGGCACCAACGAACTGCTGGCCAACTGCAAGCATGGTGGGTCGCTGCCTGGGGTCAGCGACCGCCTCGGCGAACTGGTGCGCACCAACAGCGAATCGATCCTGACTGTGCGCCTGCCCGAGGACCGCAAAACCTGGAACGATGTAACTGCGAGCTCGAGCGTGCATGTCAATTCCGATACGCACATTGAGTTCCTCACCTACGGTCGCAACGCCGACTTCGTGAGCTTGCTCTACACGGTGTTGGTCGGCAAGGGCAACCGCCTGACGCGGCCGCTTAAGTGGCTGGGCAAAATCGCGCAGCATCCGGTGCAGTGGCTCAAGACGCTGTGGCCGGTCGGCTGGAGCCGACGCATGGTGATGCTGCTGGTCATGCAGGCGCTAGACAATGCGATCGCGCTGCGCGCCAGGAAACGTTGGTTGCGTCGCGGATACCGACTCGCCACAGAGCAGAATCGCGCCAAACCCAATCCGACGTACATCGATGACGCCAACCGGGCAGCACAGTGGCTGGCCCAGCATACCGGCGGCATAGCCCAAAGCAACGTGCTCGAAGCGCTGGTGAACATTCCGACCACCGCCCACGTATTGGGCGGTGCCGTCATCGGCACCGATTCTGCGAGCGGCGTGGTCGATCAATATCTGCGCGTTTTTGGCTACCGGAACCTGCTGGTGTGCGACGGTGCCGCTATGCCGGCAAATCCCGGAGTGAATCCGGCGCTGACGATCACAGCACTTGCCGAGTACGCGATGGCGCAGATTCCGACGGCTGACGTGGCAAAACTGCAGCCTCGCACCAGGAGCCGGACTTCGCGTTGGGCCGGGGCGTTTTTGCATGAGCTTCGTTAGGGGCGCTGGAATCGACCATCGATGCATCCGACAGTTTTGACATGTTTGAGCCGGTGCGACGCGAACGAGGGCCGCCCGGCGCCCCGGTCGCTTCTTCTCTGGAGCGCTAGTGGGGGCATGGCGACAGGGCCACTCGCCCATCGTGACACTTCCGTCTGGCGACTGCAGCCGCTTCCTGCTCTGCGTCAATGCGAGCGGGATCGTGTCAGTGCCAACCCACCATACCGGGACTCGGAATCCTGGGGCCGGTCAGCTTCGAATCGTACACAGGAGGCAATGATGTTCAGAAAGGGACGCTCTATCGCGCAGGCGATTGCAGCGGGCAACTATCACCAGATCACGATATATCGCACCACTGAATCTGGAACCCGCCGCATTGTGCGCCACTACGACCCGCCGGCGTGCGAGTCACTCGACGAGGTTGTCGAGAGTTATCGAGCGTTGTTTGGCAGCCTGAGCGAAGGCTTCACCGCAGAAGGCAGTCGTATCGCCGGTGGCTCGAATCGGGGCCGCTATATCGAAGACGTTTGCGACGTGACGGAGCGCCTTCGATAGCACCGTCGCGGCCCACTTCGTAGTTGTTTTGCCGTTTCATTTCAGCACCTATAGACGTAGAACCGGAGGAGACAGGATGTTGCAGAAACGAGTAGTTGCAGTTGCCGCCGCACTGATGACAAGCACGGCCGCCCACGCGCAGAGCGCGGGAGATTTCGTCACGAACGTCGGCTGGCTTCACTTCGCGTTACAGGAGTCCAGCAAGCCGCTCACGGTCAATGCACTCGGCACCAGCGTGACGGCGGCGGGCTCCGGCGCATCAGTTGACAACGCCGATTCGTTGGGGTTCACCGGCACGTACTTTATTACCGATCACGTTGCCACTACCGCTGTGCTCGGCATACCGCCGAAGTTCAGGCTGACCGGCACCGGATCCATCAGTGAGCTCGGCCAGATTGGCTCCGCGTACGAGTGGAGTCCAGCGCTACTCCTGAAGTACTTTTTCAACGATGCCACGAGTAACCTTCGACCCTACCTTGGTGCAGGCGCGTCCTACGTCTGGTTTAGCGGAGTGAAACTCGAGCCGGCGAGCGCCGGGGGCGCCTTTCTGTATACGCCGACATTTGGGGGCGCCCTAACGGGGCCGACTAGCGCCAAGTTGAGCAACTCGTTTGCTCCGGTAGTCAATGCGGGGTTCACCTTTAACATCACCAAACATTGGTCGGTTGATGCTTCGCTTGCGTATATGTGGCTGTCAACCCGTGCAACGCTGACGACGCAGTCGAAACTGGGAACTGTCACCAGCAGCACGAAGCTCAAGCTTGATCCCATCATTTCGTTTGTGTCCGTTGCATACAAGTTTTAACGCTATTGCATTCCCCGCGAAGCGGTTTCGCTTCCGTGGCTCACATCCGAGGCAAGCGTAGACCACAGCGCAAGCGCCGCAGGTTCACAAATAAAAGTGGGAGCGTTCAATACCCAGGGGTAGCGACCCGGCCGCGCCCCGGGACCTATCGATAGATACTGTGACCTCGCGTATCCAGTCAAATGCACAGAGGACGCGGGTAGTTTCCATCGAAATGCCGCCCCGCAAAAGAAGCTACAGGCGATTAACACAAAGGACAACGAGACATGCATTTCTTGAACGATACGAGGACGACTGCGCGTGGCACCGTCAAGCGCGTGTGGGTCAGCGCAACGATCGCGGGCACACTGCTGGCTAGCGCAACGGCGGCGTTTGCCGATACTCCGGCTGGGCCGGCTGGCATATGGCAAACGATCGACGATCGCACACACCAGCCCACAGCGCTCGTGCAGATTACCCAGAACGGAGACGGCACGCTCAGCGGCAAGGTCGTCAGGGGGCTTGGCGGGAACAACTCGCCCGAGCGCCGCTGCACGGAATGTACGGACGAACGCAAGGATCAGAAGATCCAGGGCATGTCGATCGTCAGGGAGATGAAACAGGACGGTGACGAATGGGACGGCGGAAGGATCCTCGATCCCGTGAATGGCAAGGAGTACAGCTGCAAGATGCATCTTGAGGCCGGGGGACAGAAGCTCGTTGTGCGCGGCTATATAGGTTTCTCGTTGCTTGGCCGCTCGCAGATCTGGACCCGCCATAGCGATGTCACCGGGGCGTCAGCGCGGAACTGAGTTTTAGCACGCACTGAGCAGAGGGCTGCCATTTCACATAAACGACCGCTTTGGGTGAATTCAAAAGCGGCGGGAACGGGTCTATGGAATTCAGTTTGGCTCGGGCGAGCGATTCCCGGCCGGACAGAGTATTGACACGGAAAGTCATATCGGTTGTTCGATGCCTGCCATCATTCACAGGAATGTGAGTGCGCCACCGCGCGTTGCTGGCAGGCGTCGAACGAGCCTAAACGACTACCGCCGATAGCGCCCGGGCGAACGCTGGCCGGTGAGGCCTGCCTTGTAACTCGTTGTTCGAGTGAGTACCGCGGCTGATCACCTGCCGCGACCAGGTTGATTGAAACGATGCTGGCTCAGACAGAGTTAGCCCATTGGTCTCCCGAAATGGCTCACCTTTTGGTGTCCCGATCAAAACAGGCAGATGCAACTAACCGTCTTGCGTTTTCTGCGACATCAGCACACCAAACCCCGGTCTGCAAGGAAGCGAGGGGCGCTCATGAACAAGAGGCCCGTACCCCTGCAACCTGGGCGGGCGTCCCACACTGGCGATGGTTTTTTCTGTTGAATGTGAGTGTGAGCGAAGAGGAACAAGCGGATGCTGATTGCGGACGCGGCGCGTAGTGGCTATTGATAGCAGAAAATCCCACGACCCGTCCCGCTATAATCTGCCTGTTTTCAACCGCTTCGTGCAACCCCGGCATCCGTGTCTTCCAGACGAAATAAGGCCCGTGGCACCCGGGTCCACAAACCGCTGACGAAGGCACTTTTGCTGCCGATGGATCGGACGTCCGCGAACGAGCAGTCTCTCGCCAGTCATCTTGCGCTGGTCGCGTGCCGCAGCGGTCACGGCAACGGACACCTCATCAATGAATTGATGCGCGCGGTGTACCTGGGCTGGTTCCTGCAGCGGGCCGGATATGGCATCTGCCCGGTCGAAGAGTTCAGGCTCGTCGAATACGCCGTCGAGGCGACATTGGCGCGTGCTCACGCGTGTGGCGAATGGCGGCTTCCGGAAGAGGCGATCGCCGCCTTCGAGGTGCTTCTTGCTCTCTACGACTCGCAGCTCGCGAGTGCTCCGCTGCACGAAGTACTCGCGGCGGAGCAGAAGCTCCGTGCGTTCCTGGCCGGGACGTCCCGTTCTCCCATTCCCGTGAGTACCTGATTCCTGGCTGGACAGGTCGCGGCCGTTCGCGCGCCAGGCGGCCGTCGGCCTGTGGGTCAACGCGATCGCCTGGGCCGTCCGTCCGGGTTCGGGTTCATGGGTCGTGCTTCGCCGGACCGGGCTCTGCAGCCGGCGGCGTCTCCCAGTTCATGCGGTGGCGTTTCACCGTTTCGCGATGGCGTTTGTCCTCTTCCTCGTGCAGGTAAAGGCTCGTGGTGTTCAGCGACACATGGCCGAGATTGTCGCGCACCGTGCGCAGGTCGACACCGCCGTCGGCCTGGTGTGAGCCCGAAGTGTGTCGCAGCCAGTGCGCCGAGGCGCGGTCCAGTTCATTTGCGCGATCCTTGAATTCAGGTCCGCGGGCGCGCAGCCCCGCGGCGGCGTTGCCGAATACGTTTTTGATCGCGTCGTGCACGGCTGAGCGCGACATGCAGCGGCGCTTTCCCCGGAACGGGATCACCAGCGGCGCGTCGTCGGTGCGGCCTGGTAGCGGCGGGAGACCGTTCGCCTGCCGGTAACGGGCCAGTTCGGCGACCAGTTCGGGCGATGCGGGGACGGTCCGCTCCTTCTCGCCCTTGCCGACAATGTGAAGCCACCACTGCTCGCGTCCGTCGGCGCCGAGCCGGCGCGAGAAGTCGCCCATCGTTCCGGTGGCGACCTCGGAAACGCGCATGCCCTGCAGGTAGAAGAGGGTAGTGAGCCACCGGCAGCGCGCGGAGTACGCCTTCTGCAGCCCGGTGTCCTGCGGTAACTGCCCGACAAAGCCTTTGACCTCATCCCACAGTGAAATCGACAGGTAACGCGTGACCCGCGGCGCCGCGCGTTTTCCACGCTGGCGCAGCAACGCCATCGGGTTGCCGCGCAGGTAGCCAGCGTCGACCAGCCAGGTGAACATGCCGTTCAGGATGATCAGTGCCTGCCGCTGGCTGGCCGGTGACAGCGGTCCGTTGAATGGGCGCCAGCGTGCGTCGCCGCGCGCGTATTTGCCGCCGCTGGCCGACACCCAGCGGTTTTCGGGCTGCGGGTTGACGAGAAACACCCTGAACAGCAGCAGATCCTCGTGCGTGAGCGACGACAGCGGCTTGCCGAGTTGCACGACGGTCCACAGCAGCAGCCGCTCGGCCTCCTTGCGGTAGTTATCGAAGGTGGTCTTCGTGTCGGCGTAGTTGGCCAGCCACGCGCGCACCGCATCGAGGTCATTGCGGGCCGACAGTTGCGAATGCCCGGCGTCGCCCCGGTTGGTGCCGTCGCGACCGTCCAAGACGTTCCGGAATGACGAGGGTCTCGACAGGCTGCACGGACGCGATCTGGGTGGCTGACACGGTTCGGGCGGCTCCGGCGGGTGTGACACGGTGACGGCCGGCACTCCCGGCCACATACACGACATTATGGGCCTAATGTCGTGTAATGCTCCATGTGCGTTGTATATTTAGCGTTTTACGTTGTATTATTCACTTCTCCTAGTTCGGTCTTCTGTCCATGTCTGACGCCCAGCCCGCTGTCCCGCCTGACGAGGCCCGCCTCGCCGCCGAAATCGACCGGCTGAAAGTGGAATTCCCCAGAACGCGCGAGCTGTACCGCGAAGTCTGTGCGCTGCTGTTTTTCCGCTTCGGCCAGACGCCGACCGCCAACCGGCTGTACCAGCTGGTCCGCCGTGGCAGCATGGGCACGCCCGCGGCCGTGCTTGGCGAGTTCTGGACGGAGTTGCGCGAGAAAAGCCGGGTGCGCATCGAGCATCCCGACCTGCCCGCCGATCTTGGTGCTGCCGCTGGCGAGCTGGTGTCGACCCTCTGGGCCCGCGCCACCGCGTCAGCGCAGGCCGCGCTCGACGCGCTGCGCGACGAGGTCGAGGCGCAGCGCGTCGAGGCGCAGCAGGCGGTCGTCGCCGCGCGGGACGAGCTGGGACGCGTGGAGACCGCGCTCGAGCAGCGCACCGCGGCGCTGCTGGCCGCGCAGGTCGAGATACGGGATCTGGACAGGGCACACGCCGAAGGCCACGCGCAGCGACAGGCGCTGGCGGCAGAACTTGAGCGGATCCGCGCGGCGCTGGCGGCGCGCGATCGCGAGCTGGTGGAAGTGAGGGAAGGGTTTTCGGGTGAACTTGAAAAGCTGCGTGCCAGTGCCGATCTGGCAGAAGATCGACTGCGGGCAGCCGAGAAACGTGCGCTGCTCGAGATCGAGCGTGAACGGGTTGCCAGCGCGCGCCTCCAGAAAGAACTGGTGGCCACCACGCGAAAGGGCGAGCAGGGCGAGACGCGGCATCGCAGCGAACTGCAGACCCTGCAGGCACAGCTCACGAATGCACGGCACCAGGCCGGCGTCCTTGAGGGCAACCTGGCAGCCGTCCGTGACGCCAGCGCCGGCTACGCGCAAGAGCTCGGGATGCTGCGACAGCAGATGACGGGGGCGGTCGTCCCGCGCAGCTCAGGTCGCAAGGGTGGGGCTGTCACGGTACCCGCCCGCAAGCAGCCTCGTGCGACCCGCAAGGCGGCATCGGCGAAGAAGCCGGGATAAGCGCATGAACCCGACCGCCCGGAAAAGGAAGAAGGCCGTCTGCCCACCGATCGGCGCGCTGATGCGGTATCGCGATCGCATCGTGCGCGTGATCGCCGAAGCCAGCGGTCAACGCGCGGTGATCGAGTCGGTCGACGTCAATGGCCGGTCGTTCCGCAGCGTGGTGAAATGGGCTAATCTGGCCGGTCTGAACGATCAACTCTTCTGACGCTGACCATCATGCAGCTCGACATCTTCGCCGACAGCCGCGACGTCATGCTCCGCAACGATGTGCTGGATGCCCTCCACCGGCGCGATGCAGTCTCTGCCCGGCAGGCCTGGCAGAGACTGGCAGGCGAATTTCCCGAGGACGACACCCTGGCCGGGCTGGCGACATTGATCGATGTGCTCGAGGGCGATTTCGCCACGCCGTTCGCCGATCATCCGGCGCTGGCTGCCGCCTGTGGCCGCCTCAATGATGAGGTTGAACCGGCGGCGCGGCGGTTACTGGGCGACGCGCCCGGACGGGCGTGGGTGGCGTCATGCTGGCGGATGATCGCGCAGCAGGCCGCGGCCCTGCCGTTTCGCGCTGACGTCAGTGACCTTCACGCGGCGCCGCTCTGGCTGCGCGCGGGCGACTGGGACGAGGCCAGACGGGCCGTCGAGCGGATCGAGTCGTGGCGCCGGATCCCGGCTCCACTGACGTGGATGGCAGAGGTGCGACATCGCGCGGATGGGCTGGAGTCTGCGTTGCCGTTGCTCACCGAACTCGCCTGGCTGTCACCTGGCCGCCTGGCTGGTCTGTTGCACCGGCTCGCCGACGCGTCAATCGACACGTTGCGCAGAAAGTTCGACGCGAATTTCGAGGGGGCTGGCCAGACCGCCGACCTCGCGTGGTTTCCCGCCTGGGTGTTGATCGAAAAGCCAGGACTGGCACCGCTCCTGCGTGACGCGCAGCCGTCGCGCCAGACGGCCCCGGAGCGGGCGACGCGGCTGCTGCTGCAGATCCTCAGCCTCGAGCGTCAGGGCAGCCAGCATGAACTCGTGGAGCGCCGCAAGGCGCTGCGCGACCTGCATGCCGGCCTGTACGCCGCTTATATGAAGACGCGCTGACACGGGCATGCCTGAAGTTGATGACCCGTCCAACCGCTCACAGGTGGACATTCCCGGCCCGGTTCCGACGCGGTGCGTCTGGCCGGAAATCTGCGCTGCCGATCCAGCGTCTCAAGGCAGTCGTCGCGGAAATTCGCAGGCTGCCCGAAGGGAGCCTGTTGTCGCGGCCGATGGCGCCGTGTCTTTGCTCGGGAAGCTTTCGCCCGCACTCGAGCGGGTTGATAGTTCGTTCCGTGCACCCGGCACAGCCGTGAACCGTGTAGTCGACGCACTGGTACCAGTCATGGCCGGAGTCGATGCGCCAGCCGTCATGCGGGAACGCTGGCTCGAGCGTCTGCGCGATGCGCTGCAGAATGATCAGATGCCGTACATCGAGCGTCCCGGTGAGCGTTGGGGCGAACTGCGTGTAACGCCCGCGATGCCTCCGCATGGGCTCAATCGGTACGATTAAGCGCAACGCGATGGCAGGCGGCATTTTTACGATGAGCAGAAGTCAGTACAGGATTGACATCATGGAAGCGTACAACCCGGAGCGCGGGCCGGAGCCTGGATCATGGCTTGAACTTGACGAACAGGAGCGGATTCTTCTGATTGAAACCTGGCATCGCGTCGCCCGGATCAAGCTCCCCAACCTCACGGCACATGCCGCGCTACATGTGATCGTCGAAAACCAGATTGCCCTGGGCCTTGAGCCCGTGCTCCGGGCGATGGATCGCCTCAGGAAACAGGGACTCACGCGACACGATGCTATCCACGCGATCGGCTCAGTTGTCGCAGAGAATCTGTTTGGCCTTTTGAAGGCGGATCAGAACGACGATGCTGCTGCTTCGCAGGCGCGTTACTACGCGGCGGTGGAGCGATTGACGGCAGTGAGTTGGCGCAGAGGTGAGCAGTAATGCGGACACCACCGAAACTTCAACCCTGGTTTGATGCTCGTCACCGTTTCAGGTTGAGCCATATTCATATCCAGATGGCCCGCGAACTGGGATTGAATCCCCGAAAATTCGGATCACTGGCTCACGACCAGCAGGAGCCGTGGAAGCGCCCCCTCGCCGAATTTATCGAGCGCTGTTATAGCAAGCGCTTTGGTCGTTCGACCCCCGAACACGTGCAATCGCTGGAAGAAGTCGTGAAGCGTGCGGAACAGCGACGCAGCGAGCGGCGGGAGAGAAAAGCCAGCAAAGCGGTTCCGCTAGCAGGGCCTCAACGTACCAATAGCGGATCAGGCGGAAAGCTGCCTGACCTGCACGAACATGGCAGTGAATAGACTCGAAGGGGACGGACGCGACGGCCGTCTGGGTGGGTGATGCAGACCATTTGCGCCAAGGCTGCTTTCACTTTTACTTCCGAAACGCTTCTACTTTCGCTTCATGGCACGGCATCGCGGCGACCGACCGGGACTTCCCGCGCGACAACGCGCGCTTCCTGGATGGGCTGATCGCGGAAGTCCGGGCGGTTACCGGCCGCGTGTTTGGCGCCACCACCTACAGCCGGCTGCTGCGCGATGTCGCGCCGCAGGCCGGCGTCCGGCGCCATCCGAGTGCCCCGACGTTGCAGCGGGCGATCCTGCGCGCGCAGGCGCTGGCCCCGATCTCGCAGCCGGGCAGTGCGGACAGCCGGCCGGTCGATCTCGAACTGATGCGACAGGCGCTGGCCCCCGTGGTCCGCGAGGCGCTCGCGCCCCTGTACGCGTCACAGCGCGAGCGGGGGGGCGGGCATGCAGGCGGCGCCGCTCCGGATCGTGGTGACGTGAACGCGACAGCGCAGAAGCCGCTGCTGCAGGCGGCGCTGGAAGATGCCCATGCGCGGATCCGGCGGCTTGAGCAGGACAATGCGCAGCTGCACCGCGAACTCGGCGAAGCGCATGCGGCGCGGGATCTGGCCGGTGAACACGTGAACCGGCTGCTCGGTGATCTGTACGCGTCGATTGAACGCGCCGGCTTGGGCACGACGGCCCTCGCGCAGACGGCCGCGCAGCTGGCCGGCACCGAGCGGTTTCTCAAGATGCAGAACGATGCGGTGCGGCTGCAGGCGGGCGGGGAGGCGGACGCGCTGCGGGCACAGAACAGCCAGCTGCGCGAGCGCATCGATCATCTGCTGCTCGAAGTCGACCAGTACCGGCGCACCCTGTCGACCCGACCGTCCGGGAGTCGCTGAGCGCGTGGCACGCCGGCGCGGCTGGCCGCCCATCGGGCTGGTGCGCGGGCTCCGGCCGCCTTTCCCGGCGTTTGCGTCATGGCCGGTTCATGATGACTCCAGTTATCAGATGTGGCGATTTTTGCCGGAGCGGGAGCGCGCGGTTTCTCGCCTGCAAAAATAGCAGGGCAGGGCTGGCTGGGATGGATTGGCGTGGGAACAGCGCCCGGGGTGAACGCCGTAAACGCGAAGGGCCCGCCATGTGGCGGGCCCTTGGATGGGTTGGGGAACAGAAAATGTAGCGGGACACCGCCCAGACCCACACCCCTGACCCCTTGATAACCGTGCCGTCAAAAAAATGCGACGGGCTTGCTGAAGTAGGACGTACTATAGGCGGCCAGAGTTCCCCGGTCAACAAAAAGTCGCTTCAAAATGTGGCCTGGGAAACCAACCGTCAAAACTGCACGCCCCAAAACGCGTGCTTAAAAAGAACACCCGAAAAACAGTAACGATGAAACACGACTCCAGACTAGCACACTATCCGCTCACCCGCGAACAGACAGTGTTCGCGGGCGTCTGGTTCAATATGACGTACGCGTATTCGCTAGACTCGCATCGCGTGCGCGTCATGCATGCGGTCAATATCCTTGAGGAATTGATGCGGCTGAACGCCTTCGCACACGCGAACGGCGAGGACCGCTGGATGGTCGGCCGCGAGGCGCTCAGCATCCTGGAGAGCGAGGCAGTGCTCAAGCGCCCGGCACTCCATACGCCGAGCGCAGCCATCCGCACGCTCCTCGGCAAGTCGTTCAGTGCGAAATATGACAAGGCGGCGATCGAGAAAGGACGCCCTTTGCTCGACTCTTACCTGCGTGAATACGTGAGCCAGTTACATCGCTGCTACGTCGACGAGGTGATTCAGGGGATTCACGACGCGGTGCTCGCGCCGGATGGCCGGCCCGAGCTAGATCGTTTCAACGAGATCCGGTCGCTGACTGGCAGTCTGATCAGTTATCTGATCGCGCGCGGCCAAAGCATCGAAGGCCTCTTCCAGCTCTACCGGCAGGTGCTGGTGCCGATCAAGGCGCAAAAGAAGGAATACGTCTTCGCGCAGCGATTTGACCTACTCAAAAAACTAATCACGTCGGAACGTCGCACGTGGCGTGCAGTGTTTGCAATTGACGGGGTCACTGACACCAACACCTTTCCACAGCGCATCGGCAACATCGAATTCACCTCCACGCCTCCCGCAGAAGTCGCTGCACTCTCCGGCATGAAAGAGCAGGGACACCGCCTGTTCGCCGTCGGCGAAGCGGATGCCGTTGATGCGCGCGCAGCTGGTCAGCTGATCCACGACCGCATCAACCGCGTGCTCGACCTAGTGCGGTTCGAATACGACCGGGCGAACATAGTGGTCTCGGAGCAATTCGCTGTCCCAAAGTCGACCGCTGGCGGCTGGCGACTGCTGCCGATCCCGAAGGTGGTCCCGAACCCGCAGTCGTCGGTCAGCCCCGCCGAACTCGATGCGTTTGCACAGAATGTGGGCCGGCTGGTGACCGGCGACCGCTTTTCCGAAGAAGGCCGCGACCGGGTGCTCTCCGCTTTCAGGCTCTACCGGACGGGCGCCGACACCACCAGCTTCGAGAACAAGCTGGTCAACTGGTGGACCGGCCTGGAGTTTCTCGCCAAGGGGATGGGCGGGACCAGCTCCATCGGAGGCGCAGTCGAGGATACGGTTACGCCGATCCTGATGGGGGTGTCCGTAATCAACCATCTGACCGCGTATCGCGAGGTGCTCCTCGAGCAGTCGGTTGAACTCGTCGACGTAGCGAGCGGGCAACCGCTTGTCCTGAAGGAGCTGGACTTCGCGCAGCTCTACGACGTGCTCGCCCAGCCGGCACATCGCCAGACGATCAACGACCGGCTGCGAAACCTGCCGCTTACGCAGATGCGCTTTGACCAGTTCATGGGCTTTCTGGCGTCGCCGGCCGACATGAACACGTTCCTCGAACGATCCGAACAGGGACTGCGCTGGCATCTGCAGCGCATCTGGCGCGCGCGTTGTGACATCGTCCACAGTGCTGGCCGTATGGTCAACATCGCACTGCTATGTGCGAACCTTGAGGCGTACCTGAAGTCGGTCCTCACCGCGCAGCTCGCCGCATTCGGGCGCATCCCGACGCTCGCGAGTCCCCAGGAGTTTTTCATCCGGGCCGAGCACAGCTACGCGAGCGCGCGCGACGCGCTGGGTCGTCGCGACGCCGGGGCGCTCAAGGCGTTTCTGACGGAACTGAAGCCGTAATTGGTGTAGCGGCGGACGGTCTCCTTACAAGAAGCGCAGCACCGGATGAACGCGCACGTAGCATGGCACGGTTCAGCGAACTACATAAGCGATGCCGATCGTTGAATTGACAATCGCGGACGAGCTGCTAGGTAGGTTTACCCCATACAATCTTACACACGAAACCAAAATGCCACGGGGGAAGCTTGCAGATCTCTAGAGTAATCGTGAAGAACTATCGCTGTTTGGAGACAGCAGATGTCACGTTGAATTCTGGGTTGAATATCATTGTCGGCAACAATGAGGCGGGAAAATCGACGTTGCTTGAATCGATCCACTTGGCGCTAACGGGACAGTTGAATGGGCGCCCGATACAAGCCGAGCTGCATCCCTATCTGTTTAACGCGCGTGCTGTCTCGAATTACATAGCGTCCCTTCTAGCCAAGAAGCCTGTGGAGCCGCCATCGATCTTGATCGAACTCTACTTTGCCGACGATCCTGCACTCGCGAAACTGAAGGGCACTAACAATTCCGTCGGGGCTGATCTACCTGGCACTGTCCTATCAATCGAGTTTAATCAAGATTATGCGGATGAATTCGAGACGTACGTCAAAGATCCGAGCCTGATCCGCACGCTTCCCATTGAATACTACATCGTTAAGTGGCGCAGCTTCGGCGAGAACGATATTACGTCACGTGCAGTGCCGATCAAGCCAGCATTCATCGACGCTAGCACCATTAGGAACAACGCGGCAGCGAGCCGCTACGTTGTTGACGTGGTGCGGGACAGCCTTAGCAAAGAGCAGAAAGTCGACCTCGCCTTATCGTATCGGATGATGAAAGATGCGTTTATGGACGATGCCAAGGTAAGAGGGGTCAATGAGGCGCTCGCGAAGATCGCAGGGGAAATATCTGACAAGACGTTGTCGGTGTCGCTGGACACATCGTCGAGATCGACGTGGGAGTTCGGCGTGATGCCTCACCTTGACGATGTGCCACTCACACTGGTCGGTAAAGGCGAGCAGAACGCTATCAAGATAAAGCTGGCAATGGAGTCGTCGTCCGAGTCGCACCTGATTCTGATCGAGGAGCCGGAAAACCATCTATCGTTCTCCAACCTCAACAAGCTCATCGGTCATATCGCCCAGCGTCACGGCGAACGTCAGCTCATCATCACGACTCACAGCAGCTTTGTGTTAAATAAGCTTGGCGTAGAGTCGGTCGTTCTTTTCCACTGCGGGCGCTCATTCCGCTTGAACAAACTGCTCCCTGATACGTACGATTACTTCATGCGTCTGCCCGGACATGACACACTTCGATTGATCCTTGCTGAGCGGGCGATTCTGGTTGAGGGACCGTCGGACGAGCTGATCGTTCAGGCTGCCTTCAAGAAGAAGTATGACAAGTCCCCTCTCGAGGCTGGCGTCGATGTCATATCTGTCAATTCGCTAGCTTTCAAGCGCTTCCTGGAGATTGCCAAGCTACTCGAACGTAAGGTCGCAGTCGTCACTGACAATGATGGTAGCGTCGCGCGTCTGCAGAAGAAGTATGCCGGCTACGCAGGGCTTTCGCACATTAGCATCCACTATGACGCAGACGAGAGCTTCCGAACACTTGAGCCGCAGTTGCTCAAGGCAAATGGGCGCGTGACGATTGAGAAGGTATTGGGAAAAACCTTCTCCGACGATAACGAACTGCTCGACTACATGATAAGCAACAAGGCGGACTGTGCCCTCCAGTTCCTCCGGACGTCGACGCCCTGGACTGTTCCTCAGTACATTGACCATGCCATCGGCTAGCCGTATTGCGATTTGCGCTGCTGGCGGCGGAAAGACGACGCGTATTGTTGCCGATGCCGTATCTGCGGTCGGCGAAAGAGTGCTGTTGGTCACTTACACGCGTAACAACGAACAAGAACTCAAGGACCATCTGTATAGTCACGGCCCGGTTATTCCTTCGAACATCGAGGTGATGACCTGGTTCGGATTCTTGCTGCGGGAGCTAGCGCGCCCCTACCGCCGTACGATGCATTCGCAGCGGATTGAGAGCATTCGTTTCGCTGAAGGAATTTCTGTCCCGTACGTTCCTGAAAGCAAGACATCGAAGCATTACTTCCTGGACGATCGGTATATCTACTCCGACAAGATCGCGAAATTCATCCTCGAGTGTGATCGGCGTTCCGACGGCGCTGTCATGCGACGCCTTGCGATGCGTTTCGACCAGATTTTCGTAGACGAGGTTCAGGATATCGCTGGATATGACCTTGACCTCGTTGAACTGATGTTGAAGACAGGTATCAGACTGACGCTGGTCGGCGATCACCGGCAGGCCACGTTCGCAACAAATCATGGCAGGAAAAACAAGGCATTCGCCGGTATCAAAGTCATCGAAAAATTCCGTGCGTGGCAGAAGAGCGGACTTGCCGGCATAGCTTATGAACAACACACGCACCGGTGTAATCAGCTAATCGCTGATCTCAGCGACACACTCTTTCCGCTGGAGCCGAAGACAACGTCTCTCAACCGCACGTTCACTGGGCACGATGGAATTTTCATCGTGCCAACGGACCAGGTCCAAACGTACGTCGCAAAGTATTCGCCACAAATCCTCCGTTTGGACCGAAGAACCGATTGTGCAGGGCTGGACGCATTGAACTTTGGCGATTCGAAAGGCCTTACCTTCGGCCGTGTCCTGGTTTTTCCTCACGGGCTCGCAAAAAAGTGGCTTGCTACGGGCTCAGTCGCCCACATCGAGAAGTCCCTCGCCAAGATGTACGTTGGAATCACCCGCGCCAGGTACAGTTTGGCTTTCGTATTTGACCGGCCCGTTGGAATTCCAGGCGCAGTCAACCTGGGAGAAGGCTGAGCATCTAACGTGGATGCGGACGGCCCAGCTTGGAAAATTTATCATCGAGTTCGCTGAACCTAGACGTCCAGTTGGGATCTAGCCCTGCGACCTATTTCGATCCGGTGATGCCGTTCATGCTGTAGCGTCGAGCGACCGCTGAGCGCGAGCAGACATCCAGCACTACGGAACTGTTATGGGTCATTGGATAGTCAGGGATTGGCCTGCTAAACTGTGGCCGGCTATGCAAACAGCAAGGCTGCCACGCTCTCATTTGGCTGAAGTCCTGCTACAACATACATCGTATTGGCCTGAGCAACGGAACAGTATCCTTGCCCGTAGCGATGACTAGGTCTCGTCGCTAGTGGATCTAAGGATCTGAGAATGAGTGCCTTGCCCCGAGGTGGCTATCGTCAGGCTAGTAAAGAGAGGGATCAGGTGACAACCCAGAGGGACAAATACGCCGCCGGTGAGCAAGGGCTGGGCTACGTTTATCAGATTCGCTATGCGCTTGCGCATTTGATGAAGCAAGACGAGGCGCGGTCCATACTCATTGAAGCCGACGACGACGTTCAGGTCGTTGATGTGGATGGCCAGAGCACGCTGATCTCGCTGAAGCACAAACAAGAGGGCGAGACCGTTGGCACGCTTTCTGTTGACTTCTGGAAGTCGGTTCGAATCTGGCTCGACCGCTACATCCGGGATGGGAAGATTGCCTGCGAGCACTCCTTTTGTATGGCCACGACGGCACGGGTCGGCCCAGACTCAATGTTGAGGTACTTCCTCGACAGTGCCGAACCGATCCCCAAGGATTTCGCGGAGCGGCTCATCGACGAGCTTGATAGGTCGACAACAGAACTCAGTTCCGAAATCAAGGCAACTCTCAATAAGCTCTCTAAAGACGAACGGGGCGACTTCTGACCTTGCCCCTGTTCCGCGAATCCCATAACCGAGGGAATTATGCGGCTCGTCCTTGCTGAGCTGCGAACCAGTTGTTCTCGAACGTCATGGGACTGACGTAGTCGAGTGTCGAGTGTAACCGGCGTGCATTGTAAAAACCCAGCCAGTCAATCACCTCATCCATTGCAGCACGCCGCGTGGTGAAGTGCCGTCCATGCATACGTGCTACCTTCAGCGAACCCCACAGGCTTTCCGTCGGCGCATTGTCCCAGCAATCGCCGCGTCGGCTCATCGACGAGCGCATGCCGTAGGCCTTCAACGTGTCCTGAAACAGGCCGCCGCAATACTGGCTGCCCCGGTCGCTATGCACGATTACACCAGCCTCAGGGCGGCGCCGGAACCACGCCATGCGTAGCGCATCTGTGACCAGTTCCGCTTTCATGTGCGGCTGCATCGACCAGCCCACCACCTGCCGGCTGAACAGGTCGATGATGACCGCGAGGTAGACCCAGCCTTCGGCTGTCGCCAGATAGGTAATATCGCTCGTCCAGACCTGATTCGGGGCCGACGCCGTGAAGTTGCGCTCCAGGAGATTCGGTGCAACTGGCAGGTTGTGATTCGAGTTCGTCGTCGCGATGTACTTGCGCTTGTGCCGTGCACGAATGCCATGCTGCGCCATCAGCTTGCGAACCCGCTCCTTGCCTACACGCACGCCGCGCGCGAGCAGTTCCTTCCATATGCGCGGCCAGCCATATTCGCCTTTGACCTGCGCGTGAATCGCCTTGATGTGCGCGAGCAGGGCATCATTGCTCATGCGCCCTCTGTGCGGCTTGTCCTGGGCGGTGCGTTGCTGGCGCTGATGATATCCGCTCGGACTGACTTCCAGCGCTTCACATAGCACGGAGACTGGCCAGTGGTGTCGATTCCGGTCAATGAACGCGCACTTCACATCGACTCCTTCGCGAAGTACGCTGCGGCTTTTTTTAAAATATCTCGCTCCATCTTCAGGCGAGCCACTTCCGCACGCAACCGCGCCAGCTCCATCTGTTCCGGGCTCACAGGCTTCGTGCCTGCTCCGGCCAGCCTGCCTTCCCGGTCAGCCTTTACCCAGTTGTACAGCGTCTGCTCCACCACACCCAGTGTCGCCGCCACCGCCGCCATGCTTTGCCCGGCCTTGACCAGTCGCACCGCTTCCAGTTTGAACTCGAGCGTGTACTGCGCCCGCTTTGCCTTGCCCGTCATCGTTTCTTCTCCTTGCTTGAGTTTACCTGCTCAGCAAGGGATTCGTTTTACGGGGGCAAGCTCAGCGTGTATGCGGTTGGAAACTCGCATGTGTAATCGCAGCCAGCTTGTGGCTCAATCTGGAGAGTTCTCCAAAACATCCCATTCTGACCACTCGGGAATCGATCCGCGTCGAATAATGGTCTTAATTAGCTCGACGCACTTGAGTACCGCTTCGTCGATGATCGCTTCAACAGGCATCTTGGCTTTCAATATCTTCTTTGCCCCAGTCGCATCCTTGCCCTCGTGGACGAGCGTGCTTCTGATCTGGTACATCTCCTTTATCAAAGCAACGTTCCTCTTTCGCTCCTCCGCGTCGCCGCCAAGCAGGCGCGTCGATCGAACAGTTATTTTGTGGGTCATCTCAGCATTGCCCTGTCCCAAAAGCGCCTCAAACGCGATGGCAAGCTCCAGCGCTCGATCCCCGATACTTCTACGTCGCTGTGCCTGATTGAGGCGTTGAAGGGCTAAGCGGACTTTTCCCTTGGTGAAATCGTCTAGCTTCAGATACGCATTTACGATTTCGATCGCCTCGGTGGGATCAAGGGGGGGTAGTCATCTGACTTGTGGGGCAAAATTTCGAGCGCCCGCATCCGCCGTCCGTTTATTGACGACACGGCAAACTGGATGTCCGGATCACTGTACGCAAACCAAATATAGGCTGAGATCGGAACGCGGGGGCCAACCACGGTCAGAGCTAACGTGACTTCGCCTAGAAGTGTTTCATCAGCGAAATATCCTTTCGCTCCATCCTTGTCGTTATGGTTAGTGGTTGGGTCGAAGACCAGCGGTTCAACAATTCTTTCGAGAACGAGAGCGGACTTCGGTTGTACGAAATCAAGTGATGTCATGAGGACAGAGTCAGATGCGCCGAATTGGTAGTCGGTTAGCATCCGCTTCTGGGGGCCATCTGGGAGATCGGCTAGTGGAACGATCTTGACGCTTTTGGTCAGTGTGATCTCCTGGGCCACCGGTACACCCCAAAGAGCCTCGATCATCTTTCCCGCCGCTTTCTTGGTTCCAAGCACCTTAAGCATCCAGTCGATCGCCTCTTCCCCCGAACCAGACCGCATGGTTCTCTGTATCATCCGCTCGGCAACCTGCATCGGATAGAGGCATCCGCTGGAGGCGTCATCGTATGCTATGTGTAATGTGCGTTCACCAGGGAACCGTTTGTCTTGTTTGATCGAGGCTAGGATATCTGTAGCCAGAACTCCTACACGCATTCCTGCGTCGAATCGAACATCGCGGATGTCGGAATCGAGGGCCGTCTTCAATGTCATTTCACCGTAGGGCGTCTTGACGGTTGCTTTGGATGCCGTCTCTAGTAGTTCAGAGAGACTGGCGGTGTCGCGCCGTTGTTTTGCCTTTCTGGGTGTATTCATTTTCGTTCCTACGCATCGGGACCTTCACGAAGTCTTCGCGCCAAAGTGCTTGGCGAAATAGTCGATCATCTGCGCCGCCTGCGTCCCTTCACGGAATCGCTTCTGCTCAGCGAAGTTAGTAGACGGTACCAAGTGAATGAACTGATCTTCCGCGTACTGTGATAGCACGGCTTGCGGCTCCAGTAACGGCAACCGCAGCCCCGTGAGTCCGTTGGCGGCCTCGATCGCGGCGCCATAGCTTCCAGATTTCTGCCTTCTGCGTGGTGTTCAACCACGGTCTTCTTTGTCGTCCCATCGTGCTCCACTCTCCATTTCCGTATTGGAACAGAGGTGTTGCATCGACCGGTTGAATCCGCCGCGCGTAGTTTTGTCCATTTTCGTAGAAGTCCACGTTACGTTCGTAATAGAACGGCTCAACGGCGTAATCGAGGAACATCAGCACAAGCAGGAAGCGTTTGTCTCAGACGTAGGTGACGCATTTGTGTTGCGACAGCACTGCGCGCTGCAGTTCCAGCAGTGGTCGCCGGTAGCCTGGCCGCCGCGCGAGCGCGTGGTATTTCAGTTCGGACGCCTGCAACCGAGGAAAATGCTCTCGAATCAACCGCGCGGCCTCGTCATTGCTAATGGCCACCGCCGTGGCGCCTTGGAAGCGCTGCTCGTGGTTCAGTAGGTCATAACCCGTGTAGCCGCTCTCGTCGATGAAAAAGCAGTCCATTCTGTCATCCTGATCATGCCGAATTGCCCGGCGAAGATAACGATATTCTGGCACCATTTCGCTCGTCCCGACATCTGCACGGTATAGACAGGAGACTCAGATGGCATTCACGGCCGGACACGTGCAAGCGATCATTGGGTTGGGTGGGCAGAACCCCAGTCAGCATTGGGCAGAGTTCGACGTGTCCGTGGGGGGACACGATCGACAATGCGATCGCGTTATGCCCGAACTGCCATCGAGGCGCCCATCTCGGCGGGTATATTGGTGATTCCGCCGACTAAGAGATGGGGCCCGCCGGCGTTGATAATCATGTAGCGGGCCAAGGCCTCGCGGCGAGCGGCCGAGGGGTAGAGTCGAGGTCAAGGTCAAGCAAACCCTTTGACCTGACGGAGGCCGACATGAAGTTCTGTGGAATAGACCTGCACTCGAACAACAGTGTGGTCGTGGTCAGTGACGCCGAAGACCGGATCGTACTGCAACGTCGCCTGCCGAATGAGCTCGGCGCAATCCTCGCGGCGCTGGTGCCTCACCGCGAAGATCTTGCGGGCGTGGTTGTGGAATCGGCCTATTATGCAAGCCCCGGGATTATGCATGGTTTGTCTGTCGTTCCCAGGTGCGATCGCCCGAATTTTCGGGACTCCGGGTAGCGCCTCAGCAACGATAGACTTCGCATAACGGATCGTGCTCTTCTCAGATGGCTTCACCGCCATCTCTGAGGAGAGCAACCATGATCACGCAAGACGTTTCTGAAGTCGTCGCACGCAATCGCGCACGGAACGGCGTACTTGAACCAGTTGTCGGAGCTTATGCCAGATACTTGAGGCATCGCGGATACGCAAGTATTACTATCGAGAACTATCTGCAATGCGCGTCGCACTTCGGACGGTGGTTGACTGCGCAGCACATTGATCTCGATCGCATCGATGAGCCGGTGCTGCATCGCTTCCTTACGGTGCACCTTCCCGTGTGCCATTGCTGCAAGCCAAGTCCTCGCACCCCCGCAAACCTTCGCCGCGCGCTCCGTCATCTGCTTCGCATGCTGCGCTCGGAGGGAATCCTTCCACCGAAATCGATGCTGATTTCTGAGGTTGTAAGCGAAGAGCTTCGGCGCTTTGACACGTATCTCAAGGATGTACGCGGGCTGGCTCCGGCAACGCGTCTCTACCGCCTGCGTTACGTCCATGATTTCCTGCTTGCCCAGTTCGGCTGGGGACCGATTGCGCTTGAATGTCTTAAACCAGATGACATATGTCGATTCGTCATTGATCGTGCCACAGGCTGTCAGCCCCGAACGGCCGGAATTATTGGCGACTGTCTGCGTAGCTATTTGCGTTTCCGGCGTTTGCAGGGGCAACCTACTGAAGCCCTGACTGCCGCAGTCCCCAGAGTCGCCCACTGGTGCCTCGCGGCGTTACCGGATTCCCTTACCGATTCCGAACTCAAGGGCTTCGTGAATGCCTTCGATCGTACGTGTCCAACCGGCCGACGCGACTACGCGATGGCCCGCTGCCTGGTAGACCTGGGCTTGCGGGCGAGCGAGGTGGCGTCTATCCAGCTCGATGACCTGGACTGGCGAGAAGGCACGCTGCGGATTGCCAAAGCGAAGGCAAAGCGCACAACACTCCTGCCGTTGCCTGCGCAGACGGGACGTGCGATTGTGGACTACCTGCGTTTCGGCCGCCCCAGGACAGATAGCCGCGCCCTGTTCGTGCGGCACCGCGCTCCGCGCGATGAGCCAGTGGGACCGAGCCTGGTGCGTAACGCCGTACGCTGCGCCTACGCTCGATGTGGCCTGGCTCACCGGTGGACCGGGACCCATGTGCTACGCCATTCCGCCGCATCAAGGTTGCTTAGAGGAGGGGCAAGTCTCAAAGATATCGCCGATCTGTTGCGCCACCGCAGCGTCAATACGACGACCATCTATGTCAAAGTCGATCTGCCCAGGCTCACCGCCGTCGCGTTGCCCTGGCCGGGGAGACTCACATGAAGCCCGCCACCACCATGGTCTCCCTGGTCGAGGACTACCTCGAATACCGGCGGCGACTCGGCTTTGCCCTGGAGAGTGACGCGAGGCGGCTGCTGTGCTTTGCTCGCTTCGCCGATCAGGTCGGTCATCGCGGTCCGATCACGGAGGAACTCGCCTTACGTTGGGCCAGTTTATCGACCCGCACCACCGCCATCACGAGGGCGGGCCGATTGAAGATCTTGAGCCCATTCGCCAAGTATCGTCTGCAATTTGATCCCACCACCGAAATTGCTCCGCCCGGACTTTGTGGACCGGGATACCGACGGCTAACCCCGCATATATATTCGGAGGAGGAGATCAAGGCGTTATTGGTTACTGCGCGACAACTTCCGCCCACCGGTGGCCTGCGTCCAGTTACCTGTGAAACCGTCTTCGGTCTGCTCGCCGCTACCGGTTTGCGTATATCGGAGGCGTTGGCTCTTCGGCGCCTGGACGTAGACGTCGAACGCGGCCTGCTCACGATCCGGCAGAGCAAGTTTCGCAAATCGCGTCTGGTTCCTCTACATCCGACCACCACCGAGGCCCTCCGTGCCTATGCGTGTGATCGCGATAAAAGGTTACGCGCGTCAACGACCGACGCGTTCTTTGTGTCGGACAGCGGCAGACCGATGAACTATCGCCAGATCGAATACGCCTTCGCCTGTCTTCGCGTACAGCTGGGATGGCGGGCTCGAGGAGGTCACCCGCACCCACGCATCCACGACCTGAGGCACAGCTTTATCTGCCGCCGTCTGATCGGCTGGTACCAGGAGGGAATCAATGTCGACAACTCGATGCTTGTGCTCTCCACCTATGTCGGACACACCCAGGTCACCGACACTTTCTGGTATGTGACGGGAATACCTGAGCTGATGGCCATTGCTGGCGATCGCTTCGAGCGCTTCGCCCAAGGAGGCAGCCATGCCTGAACTGCATTCATCCCCAACGTTTGCGCAGTTGATCCAGCAGTTCTTTCTGGAGCACCTGATGCAGCAACGTAACGCCAGCCCTCGAACTGTGGCAGCTTACCGCGATACCATGCGGCTGCTTCTCCAATTTGTTGAACAGCGGCTGCACCGACCACCTGAGCGCGTGGCACTCAGCGATCTTGATGCACCGCTGATCCTTGAGTTCCTTAACCACCTCGAAGTGGGGCGCAACAACAGCATCCGCAGCCGCAACCTTCGACTTGCCGCCATTCGCTCGTTTCCCACTACGCAGCGTTCCGAGCCCCGGAGTCGCTTCGCACGATTCAACAGGTTCTTGCGATCCCAACGAAACGCTACGAACGCCCGCTAGTCCGCTTTCTCTCACGAGACGAAATATGTGCATTGCTCGACGCTCCCGACCCCAACACGTGGTGCGGCCAGCGCGATCGAGTGATGTTGGCAACCCTCTATAACACCGGCGCCCGGGTGTCCGAACTCATCGGCATACGCGTGGGTGACGTCGAACTGGACAGAAGCCCTTCAGTACGTCTCCACGGCAAGGGTCGCAAGGAACCTGCGGTCCCGCTTTGGCGCAGCACCGCGAGCCAGATCCGGCTCTGGCTGCGGCAGATTGGTGCCTCACCTGAACAGCGGCTCTTTCCAAATCGCTCCGGCGGACCGATGACGCGCACCGGAGTTACCGATCGACTTAACCTCGCGTACCAGGGAGCGGCAACTCGTTGCTCAGGGTTCAATGCCCGACGCATCTCACCCCACCTGGTTCGGCACGCGACTGCCATGCATCTGCTCCAGGCTGGCGTTGACCTGACAGTCATCGCGCTGTGGCTGGGTCACGAGAATCCAGCGACTACGCACATGTACATAGAAGCAGACCTGGCCATGAAGGAACGAGCCCTGAGTGCACTCCAGGCGCCCCAGAGCAAGCAGCGCCGCTACCGGCCGACTGACCGCCTGCTGCAGTTTCTCGATGGGCTGTGATTATGCACGTCCCAAAGAGCCCGGGCGGTCCGCGAAGGCTGTGAGGCTCGCGCATCCGGATGGGTCGCGCGGCGTGGTTTGCATTGCAGTTCACATTGGCACTTACGCCGCGCAATCCAATCCGCTCAATGACAAACCGTTCATAATTCTGGGGCGCGTATAATAGGTCGATTCCACAACCACGCCCGCAAGATCTTCGCGGTGAGGCACCAGCGCCGCGAGGATTGCGCCGAGCTCATTCGGCAGGCGACGTTGCAGTACGATCCGGTCTTCGGCGTCACTGACCACGACCACACTGTTGTTCGAGTGCAGGTCTATTCCACAGAACTTCATGTCGGCCTCCGTCAGGTCAAAGGGTTTGCTTGACCTTGACCTCGACTCTACCCCTCGGCCGCTCGCCGCGAGGCCTTGGCCCGCTACATGATTATCAAAGCCGCCGTCACGCGAGCAACGTCAAAGTCTCGAACAACGCGAGGTCTTCCTTCCGGGCGGAGCGCGCATGCCGGCGTATGGCCTGCAGCAGGCATTCCACAAAGCAGCGCGCCGCGCTGCTCAACGTGCCGTTTCTGCGCGTAATGGTGGACAGCCCGATCGGCTCGAAGCGTTCCTTCAGCGACAGTGCCCGAAGCGGTATCCGAAACGACGGCGCGGCAGCGATGATCGCCGGGCACCACGTGCACATATCGGCGTTCTCGACAAGGATCTGTTGCATCCCTAGTGATTGCGCGCGGACGATGCGTTGCTCGTCGAGCATCGCGCCGTGCCGGTAAAACAGGTATTCAAGGAGTGTCTCCCGGCCATCTGGCGCGAAATTCAGCACCCAATCCTGGTCGAGCAGATCGTGAATCGAGCGGCAGGCCTGGCGAGGATGTCCATCGCGGACCAATATCGCGGTTTCATAGGTCAGGATCGGCTCGCAGGCGAACTCCTGCATCGCCGCTGACGAATGCAGCGGACCGATCGCAAAGTCCATGTCGCCGGTGCGCAGCAGTGGTTGTGCTACAGCCATCAGACTCTCGAAGAGTTCCAGTCGCACGTTGGGCATCCGCTGCCGGAACGACAGCACCGTCTCGGTCAGAAATGTCAGCGTGATCCAGGGCGTAATGCCGATACTGAGCCGTTCCTCCGACCGCCCGCGTAGCCGCGACAGATCGTTTTGAGCGCGGGATAACTGGTTGAGCGCGAGCTTCGCATGGGTCAGCAGCACCTTGCCGTACTCCGTCAGGCTGATGCCTTCAGTTGCGCGCACCAGTAGCGGCAAGCCTTGACTCGTCTCGAGTTCGCGCAGCGCGCGGGTGACCGCTGCCTGTGAGAGACCGAGCGCGCGCGCCGCCCCTCGGATGCTGCCCGCCTCGGCGCTCGCGACCAGTGCCTGTAATTGATGCAGTTTCATCGGGCCTGTGATTGAGTGACAACAAACGGTTGTCATCATAACAATCTTGCAGCTTCCCCTACGGATTTTCGCTGCATACGATTCGCCGCGTCAGACATTTTCCAGGGCGCGCGTTCATAGCGCGCCGACCTGTCCAAGGAGTCGTTCGATTGAAGCTTGACGCTGTTTTGCCCGGCATTTCTGCTATTCAGGAAGACATGATCGCTTTGCGGCGGCGGATTCATGCACACCCGGAACTCGGGTTCCAGGAGCAGGCTACGAGCGATCTCGTTGCCGGCTGTCTCGCCGAATGGGGCTACCGTGTCACGCGCGGCCTCGGGCAGACGGGCGTAGTCGGCACGATGACAACCGGCGTTGGTCGATCACTCGGCCTGCGCGCCGATATGGATGCGCTGCCGATCCATGAGGCGACTGGCCTTTCGCACGCAAGCCGCGTCGACGGCGTCATGCATGCGTGCGGTCATGACGGCCACACCGCGATGCTGTTGGCGGCGGCGCGCCACCTAGCCGGCAACCGTGCGTTCGAGGGTACGCTAAACGTCATCTTTCAGCCTGCAGAGGAGGGGCTTGGCGGCGCGCGGGCGATGCTCGACGACGGGCTGTTCGAGCAGTTTCCATGTGACGCGGTGTTCGCGATGCACAACGTGCCAGGCTATCCGGCAGGCCACCTCGGTTTCGTGAGCGGCCCGTGCATGGCATCCGCCGACGAGGTGACGATTCGCGTGACCGGGCGCGGCGGCCATGGCGCCGCGCCCCATCACGCGGTCGATCCGGTGGTTGTGTGCTCGTCGATCGTGATGGCTTTGCAGAGTGTCGTCGCGCGTAACGTGGATCCGTTTGCCCAGGCCGTGGTCTCGGTCGGGGCGATTCACGCGGGGACTGTATCCAATGTGATTCCGGCGTCGGCCGAGATGCGGATGAGTGTCCGGGCGCTCGACCCGGCGGTTCGCGACATGCTCGAGCAACGTATCGAGGCTCTGGCGCACGGACAGGCGGCAAGCTACGGCGCGCAGGCCGACGTCCACTATGTGCGTTGCCATCCCGTGCTCGTCAATCATGCGGCCGAAACCAGATTCGCAAGGCAAGTCGCCGAGGAATGGTTGGGCTGCGATGGTCTGATCGACGATCTCGGCCCGTGCATGGCGAGCGAGGACTTCGCGTTCATGCTGCAAGCGCGTCCGGGCTGCTACTTTTCGATCGGCAACGGCGTGGGCGAGCACGGCTGTGCACTGCATAACCCGAAGTACGACTTCAACGACGACTGCCTTGCGATCGGGGCGAGTTACTGGGTGAAGCTCGCCGAGAAATTTCTGCAGTGAATGGGCTGCGCACCTGACGTTCTTAGCTGATGCGCAGCCCGTTCGATATGTATGCCGAGGTCTGGTTCCGAACCGACCGACAACCTAGGAGGAGATACTGAAATGAAAAAGACGATTGCAGCGCTCTCGCTAACCCTTATGACGCTGTCGGGCATCGCCCACGCGGCTGACTGGAGCGGCAAGGAAATCCGCCTCGCCGTTGATCCAACCTACCCGCCGTTGGAGTACAAGATGCCGGACGGCACGCTGACCGGGTTCGGTGTCGACATTGCAAACGCGCTGTGCGCGGAACTGCACGCACGCTGCGTCTGGGTGGAAACCAGTTTCGACGGCATGATTCCAGGCCTGCAGGCGCGCAAGTTTGACGCGATCGCGTCGTCGATGACCATCACGCCCAAGCGCATGCAACAGATCGCATTCACCAACAAGATATCGAACGCTCCTGCCCGCCTGGTGGTCAGGCGCGGCTCGAACCTGTTGCCGAGCGCGGCCTCGCTCAAGGGCAAGCGCGTTGGCGTGGAGCAGGGTTCGAGTCAGGAAGACTACGCTCGCGCGCAGTGGCAGCCAGCGGGGGTGGAAATCGTTTCTTACCAGAATCAGGACCAGGTGTACGCCGATCTGACATCGGGCCGGCTTGACGCCTCGTTTCAGGCTTCGATCGAAGCCAGCGACGGCTTCCTGAAAAAGCCCCAAGGGAAGGATTTCATGTTTTCGGGCCAGCCCATCGAGGATCCGAAGTACTTCGGCCTCGGTGACGGTCTCGGACTGCGCAAGGATGATGTCGCTCTGCGCGAGGCGTTCAATCAGGCGCTGGCGACCATTCTGGCAAACGGGACGTACGCCCGCATCAACAACAAGTACTTCGATTTCGATGCCTACGGCGCGAAGTAGTCAGGTCAAACGGTCTCTGTCGGTTCTGTATGCTATCGCATGAATTCCGATGGAGGCTTTGACAGAGGTGTCCGCGACGCGGTAAGGACCCAGAAGGCTGAGTTGTTGCGGTGTGATCTTAAAGTACAGCTATATTGATATTATAAAATATTAGGATACCATAGTGAAAAGAGTGATTGCAGCCGTGTCGCTATCTGCCTTAACGGGCATTACGTATGCGCAGAACGGTGTCACACTTTACGGTCGCGTGGACAACGGCATTCAATATCAGACGGGCCTGGCTACAGGCCACCAGGTGAGCCTGGAGACGGGGAACTGGGCTCCATCTGAATTCGGACTGAAGGGAGCCGAGGATCTGGGGGGCGGAACAAAAGCGATTTTCCGGCTGGAGGCAGGTCTCGATACATTGAATGGGACCTCCATGGGATCGCTCTTTGGACGTCAGGCCACCGTTGGGCTGACAAGTGATGTCTGGGGCACATTCAAGCTCGGCAACTTCGGAAGCTATGAAATCCAGCAGGACAGCTTTGATGTCGACCCGCAGGTCATGCAACTGTATGCGCTGTCAACTCTGGTTCGCGGACGCAACTGGTCCAATGCTGGCAACGGTCTCGAATACACTTCGCCGACTTGGGGCGGTTTGACGATCAAAGGGCAGTACGACCTGACAAACAGCACCACATGGAATGCTGGCAATCCGGGCAGCGGGCAAGTTGGGGCGCCGCAAGGGCGCTCAGACGGCATCAAGGCGCAATACGATGGAGCGAACCTTGAATTGCTCGCAATCTACGATGAAATTCGCGATTCCAACGGCCAGTTTAGCAACGTGTATACCGCCTCGCGGTCTGCTCTCGTTGGCGGCACCTATCAGGTTGGCCCCGTGAAATTCTATGCTGCGTACCAGCACCTGAGCGCGCCCAGCGCGTCGGACTATGGCTATTTCGGTACTTCGACGCCGACCACGCAGCCGGGCGGCGTTTCCTTGCCGACGGTGGTCGACCATGAATGGGCGGGTGCGACGTGGCAGGTCAGCTCATTTACGGCTCTGACGGCTGCCGTTTATCACGCAAATGCGAACAAGGGGAATGGCAACGCGACGATGTTCACGCTGTCCGGGACGTATAACCTGTCGAAGCGCACGTTCCTGTATTCGGAGTTGGGCTATATCCGCAACAGCTCGACCTCGAACATTGGGTTGGACGATGGCAACTATGGTGCGAATGTGAACAATGATCCGGTCAACGGTAGTAGCAGCAACACCAATCCGGACTACGGTCACGGCCAACTTGGGGCATTCGCAGGCATTGTGACTCAGTTCTAGGTCTGAGCGCGGTCACAGTGAATAAGTATCGCAAACCACAAAGCGAGCGATAGGACATCCCGGTGCAGCCTCATCTGCCTGACAGAATCAGGTAAGCGATATTGAACAGATGGGCTGCGCATCTAGGGAAGGGCAGGTACGTTCACATCGTCGTGTCGTTCGCGTTCCTTTAGGTGTGGCGAGCAGGTAAAGCAGACACCATTGTCATTCGCCGCTTTGTCTTTGCCTTATCTGGAGGAGTCGCGAGTTGGTTCCAGATTGTGCAGAGTGGTTTCCATGGTTGAGTCAACGTGAAGGATATAGGTCATGTATTTCCAAGGCTTCGGTCCCGCGCTTTTTGCGGGTGCTTGCGAGACGATCGAACTCGCGATGTTGTCGCTGGCGATCGCATTCGTCCTTGGACTCTGCGGCGCCGCGGCGAAATTGTCCGGGCGGCGCTTGCTGGTTCGCTGCGGTGCGGTCTACACCACCCTGATCCGGTCGACGCCAGATCTGGTGCTTATGCTCCTGCTCTTCTACAGCACCCAAATACTGCTGAATAGCGTTACAGATGCGCTCGGTTTTGCGCAAATCAACATCGATCCGTTCACCGCCGGCGTGCTGACGATTGGTTTTATCTATGGTGCCTACTTCACCGAAACGTTCCGAGGTGCGTTACTTGGCGTGCCCCGAGGTCAGTTGGAGGCGGGCGTGGCATACGGCATGTCCGGTTGGCAGGTGTTCCACAGGGTCATGTTTCCGCAGATGATGCGCCTTGCGTTGCCGGGCATCGGCAACAACTGGCAGGTGATCGTCAAGGCGACCGCACTTGTCTCGATCATCGGTCTGTCGGATGTGGTGAAGGCTGCGCAGGATGCGGGCAAGGCGACCCAGAATTTCTTTCTGTTCACACTGCTGACTGGCGCCGTCTATCTTTGCATTACCACCGTGTCTAATGTGGTTCTGGCATGGCTGGAGGTGCGATATGCAGCAGGTGTGAGGCGGGCGGCGACATGATGGACATCATCCGCCAGTACTGGCAGAACTACCTGTTCACCGATGGATATCAATTCACCGGCCTTGCGATCACGCTATGGCTTCTCGTCGCATCCATCGTGTTGGGTTTCGTGCTCGCACTGCCGCTCGCCATTGCACGTGCCTCAAGCAACCGCTTGCTCTCGGCGCCGGTATGGTTGTTCACGTACGTTTTCAGAGGGACGCCGCTCTATGTGCAGTTGCTCCTCTGCTACACGGGGCTCTACAGCCTGCAAGTCGTGCAGTCACATGCCCTGCTGGACAGTTTCTTCCGGAGCGCCATGAACTGCACTCTGCTGGCATTCGCGCTGAACGAGTGCGCGTATGTGACCGAAATCATAGCAGGTGCGATCAAGACGACCCCGTACGGTGAAGTCGAGGCGGGTTATGCGTTTGGTATGTCGCGGTTCACACTCCATCGACGGATCGTGCTGCCCTCTGCGTTGCGCCGTGCGCTGCCTATGTACAGCAACGAAGTGATACTGATGTTGCATTCGACCACGCTGGCATTTACCGCCACCGTGCCCGACATCCTGAAAGTCGCGCGAGACGTCAACTCTGCGACCTATGCCTCTTTTGAGGCATTCGGTATCGCAGCGTGTCTGTATGCATCTATCGCCTTTTTGCTGGTGTGGATCTTCAGGAAGCTGGAGAAGCGCCTGCTGGCCTTTCTTGGTCCGGCAAGCGCCGCCCGTAATCATTGACCGTGACAGATATGACTATCCAACCCAAATACAAATTGATCGTTGACGATGTGCATAAGCGTTTCGGGAGTCACGAGGTACTCAGAGGCGTATCGCTGAAAGCCAGGGCCGGCGATGTCATCAGCATCATTGGGGCAAGTGGGTCGGGGAAAAGCACGTTCCTGCGGTGCATCAATTTTCTAGAGCATTCGGCTTCCGGGCGCATTACCGTGGGCGGTGAAGAGGTCCAGATGGTACGGGACAGGGCAGGGACGCTGCGCGTCGCGAGCGCAGCCCAACTTAGAAACGTCCGTACTCGTCTCGCCATGGTTTTTCAGCACTTCAATCTGTGGTCGCATCTCACTGTTCTTGAGAACGTTGTCGAGGCGCCCATCAGCGTGCTCGGAATGAGTCGTCGCGACGCGCACGAACGCGCCCGGCATTATCTGGCGAAAGTCGGGCTTGGCAGGGAAGTGGAGGCGCGCTACCCGTCGCATCTTTCAGGTGGCCAGCAGCAGCGTGTCGCGATAGCCAGGGCTCTCGCGATGGAACCGGAAGTGTTGCTGTTTGATGAACCGACATCAGCCCTGGATCCCGAACTGGTCGGCGAGGTGTTGCGCGTCATGCAGGCGCTCGCCGAAATTGGGCGCACAATGGTCGTCGTGACGCATGAGATGGGATTCGCGCGGAATGTATCGAATCATGTTGTTTTCCTCCACCGTGGAAAGGTCGAGGAGGAAGGTGCTCCAGGCGAGGTTCTCGTCAGGCCGAAAAGCGAACGTTTGACGCAGTTTTTGTCGGGGAATCTGAAATAGGCGCAGGTGCTCTCTTGGCGGTGTCGGGGGACTTCGTACACGACGCATATCCACATACCCATTCTATGTGAGCGTATGCGGGTCCTTTGCTTACAAATTAGCTCACGGTGTTCGTGTACGAGGTCACCACCGTTCCTCGAGTCGGTCTTTTTCCTGGACGAGTCGGGCTAGAACTTGGCCCGTATGCCGACACCAAACGTGTCGCCGGCCGGTTGAGCGGAGAATTTGTCGGACATGTATGCCGCGTAGAGATCCGTGCGCTTGGACGATGGGTAGTCGTAGCCGAGTGCATATGTGCTGCGTTTTTGGTTCAATCCACCCGCATCCTTCGAGTATGCATACGAGGCCATGACGGTGCCGCCTGCCACGGGCACAGTGAAGCCGCCTTGACACGTGTTCACGTGATAGTCGCCTGTCGCAACTGAGTTCCTCGTGAACATGTACTGGCTGTACAGCTTGACGAACTTGAGGTCATATGTAACGCCGAGTTGGGCGATGCTCTGGCTACGCAGGCCTGCCACGACATCGGCGGCCGCCGGATTGGCAAAGTCGCCCGCCACGGTGTTGAAGTTCATATATTGATAGGCGGCGGTCGCCGCGAGCGGGCCATTGAAATACAGAACCTGTGCGCTGTCCTTGTGCTGGCTGGCGAGGCTGGCCTGATTTCCAAGCGCGTACATGACGCCGCCAGTCAGTCCGCCAAAGCTCGGTGATGAGTAGCTGACGGCGTAGTTCCAGCTCGAATCTCCGAGGCTGCCCTGATCCGTCGTGTAGGCGGGGAACGTGCCCATGCCCAGGTACGTGTGATAGATCATCGGCGAAAACTGGAACGAATCGGCGAATGGGTTGAACAGGATGGTCGAGATAAACAGTTGGGCTGTCAATCGACCTGCCGCGAGCGTGCCGTACGGGGACTCGACACCGACATAGGCGTTGCGGCCGAAAAACGTGTCGCCGGCGAAACGTCCAGATTGCCCGTTCTGTGGACGAAAGAACGCTTCAAGCGCGAATATCGTCTTGAAGTCACTGCCGAGATCTTCACTCCCCTTGAAGCCCCAGTAGGAGGTCGACATGCCGCCTCCGCCTAGTTCCCATGTGCGCTGGGCACCTGGCGACTTCTGCGAGCCAACCCATTCGTCTATTTGTCCGTAAAGCTGTACGCTGGATTGCGCGTGAGCGGTCCCGACGATTAGCACCATTCCGGCGGTGGTTACCGTGATTGCTGTACTCAAGGCGGGCCAGTTAAGTTGCCTGAATGATTTCATAAGATTCTCCTCCGTCGTACTGTTTTTTGATATTGAAAAGCGTGTCAAATTTTCTGTAATATAAATAGGATTACTAATAAAAATGTGTCACCACGACGAAGTCGTGATGACACTTCTTGCGCTAGGCAGGGCGCAGCGTTTCGTCCAGATTCAGAATGGACTGGTACAGCACGCGTGTACCGTCAAGCAGGCTGGAAGGCTCAATCCATTCCTCGGGGCAATGGCTGCGTCCGTTCAGGCAGGGAATGAAGATCATGCCGATGGGTCCGGTGGGAGCCAGATACACGGCATCGTGGCCCGCACCGCTCGGAAGGCGCATGGACGCGTAGCCCAGGCTGCCGGCTGCAGTCTCCACCGCTTGCATAACCAGAAGCGAGCAGTCGGTCGGTTGGGCACGGCTGACGGTGGCCAGTTCTGCAGTCAACCGTAGTTCGCTGAGGTCATTCTCGACCGTTGCCATCACGGCTTCCGGGAAGTTGTCCAACACTTGCTGATTATCGCTGCGTACCTCCAGCATCAATTCCACCTTGCCGGGCACGGCGTTAGGCACATTGGGCGTCATGGCGATGCGGCCGATGGTGGCGACCACGTAGTGCGGATTGCCACTGAGCTTGCTCGCGCGTTGATGTGCCGCGTCGATAACGCGTGCGGCTCCAACCAATGCGTCACGTCGGATGTCCATTGGGGTGGTACCGGCGTGGTCAGGCTGGCCGTTGACGGTGATGAGTGCACGGCGAATGCCGACGACGTTGGTCACGACCCCGATCGGGAGCTCGCGCGCCTCAAGGACAGGCCCTTGTTCGATATGCAACTCCACAAATGCCGCCGTGTCACCAGCAACGCGCAAGGGCACGTCCAAAGCAGCGGGGTCGCCACCGATGCGACGGATGCCCTCCGCCAATGATTCACCCTTGGCGTTGCGTGCGGATAGCATGTCGGCGTGAAGCTGACCCGATAGCGCGCGGCTTCCCACACAGGAGATGCCGTAGTCGCTAGGTTCCTCAGAGAGGAAGTCGATCACCTCGAAGGGATGTGCTAACTCGAGACCGGATTCTTGCATGGCATGCGCTACCTCGATGCCGGCCAGTACGCCGATGATGCCATCGAAGCGGCCGCCGCCTACCACCGTGTCGCAATGCGAGCCTGTGACGATGGGCTTGAGGCCAGGTTCGCGCCCGGCGCGCGAGCCTATCAGGTTCCCGCCGGCATCCTGCCGTACGGTCAGGCCGGCCGCTTCGAACTCCTGTCGTAGCCAGGCGCGCGCCTCTTCGAACAGCGGTGAAAAAGCTCGACGCGTCCACGGGACATCAGGCAGTGTCATTCGCGACAAGGCTTCGACACGTGACCACAAGCGTTCAGCGTTAAGGGGAGGCAAGGACATACGGGTTCCAAAAGAGGGATAAATGAGGTGGAGGACGGTTACGTGAGGCGCGGGCGGAGGAAACGGCCGTGGCCCTTTTCGTTGACGATGTGTCCATCAACGTAGACCTGCTGGCCGCGGCACCAGGTGGCCGCCACACGCACGGTGAACCTGCGGCCTTCGAAGGAGCTCCACTTCACCGCCGACAGACTGTCGGCCGGATCGAACGCGTAGTGCTCGGGTTTAAGGATCACGATATCGGCGTCCTGGCCGACAGCCAGCGAACCTTTGCGATCATCCAGCAGAAAGTGGCGGGCCGGATTGCGGCAAAGCTGTTCGACTACCATGGTGGGCGCAATGCCGTGTTCCTCGCAGCCGGTCCAGAACGCTGGCAGCAAGGTTTCCAGGCCAGGGCCGCCCGAGGCATTCTTGAAGATGTCAGGGTGCTCTTTGCGTTCAAGTCCCCAACTGACGTGGTCCGACGAGACAAAGGTGCATTCGCCGCGGGCGATGTGCGTCCACAACAGATCGACTTCGGCCTTGGGCCGGATCGGCGGATAGTGCTTGGTCTTGGCGCCAAATCGTCGCGTATGCTCTTCGTGATTGAGCATCAGGTACTGCACGCAGGTTTCGATGCTGGCCCTGTGCCCGACGCGGCGGTACATGTTGCACAGATCAAAGCCGCGCGAGGTCGAGACGTGCACGGCATGCGCGCGGGCACCGGTCTCGGCGCCGATCTCGTAGATGATGCCGGTCGCCAGGTTCTCGATCAGGGGCGTGTGCGCCCTCTGGAATGCATCCCACCCCGTATCACCGACCTCGACCTGGCTGGCGATGTTTTTGCGCGTGAGTTCTTGCATCTGGTTGTGAACGGCGCATGCGAGCCCCGATGGAGCTATCAGCCGAAAGGCCTCGTAAAGCTCGTCCTCAGCAACGCGGGGAAACCGTCCTGGTGTGGCTTCGAAGGTAGAGAACTTGAAAGCGCAGACACCGCCATCGATGAGGCCGGCGGCGGCCCGAAGACCATGGATTTCGTTTAACGTGCCAAATAGAGCCACGTCCACGTGGCAGTCGCGCTCGACCTCAGCAATCTTGGCATCGAGTGTGGCACGCGACGCCACAGGTTCAGGATCGTCGTAAGGCATGTCGACCATGACGGTCACGCCACCGGCGGCCGCCGCGCGCGAAGCCCAGCCCAGCCCCTCCTGCCCGCACTGGCTGCCTGAGTGAACCTGGCCGTCGACGACACCGGGAAGAATCCACTGTCCGCGCGCATCTACGGTGTCGCGTGCGCCCGGCGCGGCACCCTCGCCGCGCGCCACCACCTTGCCGTCTCGAACGGCAAGCCAGCCGCTTTCGACCACCCCGTGGGCCTCCACGATATTGCCGCGAACTACCAAATCGAAATCGCTCATGATTTTCCCACCTGATCCGATCGTTAACCTGGCCGCTAGTGTATTAAGCGACGTGTCAGAACGTCCTATACCAATATGTGCGTAGCGATTAATCGAGTGTTATGGATTGTCGGAACGATGGTCGACCCGACGGCGGTGGCTGCTCCCCTGCTGCGGAACGCCGCGACCCGCATTCCAGGCGAGGCATTGCAGATCAGCGCGCGGCGATTCGGGGATAGGGGACTACGGCCTCAGGAGCGCAGTGACTCCAGAACGGAAATGAATTCCACCGCCAGCCGGGATAACGGCTGGAACTGAATGCTGAAAACGTCGATGGGTGCGTTGATCTCCGGTGCAATCGGTTTCGTCACGATATTGGACCAGATCGGCCCCTGCATCGTAATTTCATCCACCAGGGCGACGCCAATCCCCGCTTGCACCATTGCGCAGGCCACATGAGCTTGCGTGACTTCAACACGAGGGAGCGGTTGGCCTGCATCGTTGCCGAATAACTGTTGGACCAGTTGGCCAAATGGAATGTCGCTGTTGTATCCAACCAGCGGCTCGTCGATCAGGTCGCGCGTCGTAATTTCATCTCGCGCTGTCAAGGCGTGGCCGGCGGGAAGCGCAGCGACGATACGATTCCTGTACAGCGGCCGGATTTCAAGGCTGGGGTGAGCAACCGGCATATACGCGATGCCCAGTTCCACCTGATGCGTCAGCAAGCCTTTGAGGAGGGCTCCTGGTATCAGAGTGTGTAGAGCGATCCTGATATCAGGGTAGCGCTGACAGAAAATGGCAATGGCGCGCGGCATCAACGACTGTCCGATGTTCGGACTGCACGCCACGCGCAGCTGTCCGATGCGATTCTCGACCAGATTCTCAGCTACATCGTTGACCCGTTGCACGCTCTCATACAGCGAACTGACTTCCTCGAACAGCCGCTGAGCCTCGGGTGTTGGATAAAGGCGGCCCTTGATGCGCTCGAACAGCAGAAAGCCGAGGCGCTGCTCCGTATACGAGATCAAGCGACTTACCGCTGGCTGGGACACCAACAGCAACCTTGATGCTCCGCTGATGGAGCCGCTGAGCATGATGGCCCGAAAGACTTCGATCTGGCGAAGGTTGATCTTCATAACATGATGTTAATTGGGTCGAACAGATAAGCATAAGACATTTTACCTCCAGGCGGTCTACACTTTCTCTGACTCGATCGGCATGGCCGCAATTCAGGCCTGGGAGAATGAGCGTCCTTGCTCTGGAGACCGGCAGGCGTCATTGCCGCCGCGTGCGGGACAGCATGGCGCTCCAGGCCAGGTGGCGCGGCCGCTACTCACATATCCGAAAAGAAACGACCATGAGCTTCAGAGCAAACACGTCTGGATTGGCAGCGCGGGATTCCCGGTGCCAGTCGATGCGCAACTTAGTCGATGAGTTGCAACAAAGCGGACAACTTCTGCACGTCGCCGCTCCGGTCGATACCCGATACGAGATGTCGGCGTATCTGGCGCAACTGTCCAGCGGCCCGGCTGTGCAGTTCGATGCAGTCGAGGGACACGCGTTGGCCGCTGTCGGCAATTTGCTCAATTCGCTTCCTCGCATTGCGCACGGCCTGGGCACGACGCAGGCCGCCATGCAACAGCGCATTATCGATGCGATCGATCAGGGCGTTGCCCCGATCCGGCTAACTGACGGGCCCTGCCAGCAGACGGTGATCGGCTCACCGGACCTGCAGAAGGAACTGCCCGCGCCACTGTTTTTCCCGAAGGAAACCGGCCCTTACATTACCGCGGGTGTGATCTTTGCGCGTGACAGCGCGACCGGAAGAGGAAACGTGTCCTTTGCGCGGATCAAGATGCTGCAAGAAAATTTCGGCATGGTCGGCATTGCACCGAATCATCACCTGGCCGTCATGGCGCGTGCGGCGAGGGAGCGGGGTGAAAAGCTGCAGATTGCGGTCACCATTGGCAACCATCCGGCAATCCTGATCGCCGCGGCGCTCTATCTGCGCCTGGGCGACGACGAACTGGAAGCCGCAGGTGCGCTGTTGGGCGCGCCCGTGCAAACCGTGGCTTGTCGAACGATCGATCTGGATGTGCCGGCGCATTGCGAAATCGTGCTGGAAGGTACGCTCGACATCGATGTCCATCACGAGGAAGGACTGGTGTCGGAGTATCACGGCATGTATGAGCCCTATGGCAGTGGCCCTGTTGCGGAGTTCCATTGCCTGACACGGCGCGATGATGCTCTGTTTCAGATAATCCAGCCTGGCTACTATCCCGAACATACGCTCATCGGCGGAGTGGCGATCGCCGCCGGACTGGCGAGAACCCTCCGTGCTGCAGCGGTCCCGGTGCGCGAAGTGGCGGTCGCACATGGGGGCTGTGGCCGCCTGAACGCGGTCGTCAGTCTGCACGCCCACCGCGCTGGCGAAGCAAGGAAAGTCATGTTCGCCCTGTGGGGCAACGTCAACCTGATCAAGAATGTGACTGTCGTCGATGACGATGTCGATCCGTGGGACGCAACCCAGGTCGAATGGGCAGTCGCCACGCGCATGCGTCCCGACCGCGATTTACTGATCGCACCAGGTGCCCGCACCGACCGGTCTGAGCCCATCAAGCAGAATGGCCTCGCCAGCAAGATGGGGATGGACGCGACTCGCAAGGATGCCGATCGCCCTGACTGGGATCGGGCCGTTCCTCCGCCCGACATGATGGAGAAGGTTCGCGCGAAACTCGCGGGTGCAGGCGATCTCGATGTCGCGGACAACGGCAGGGGGCTAGATGGGCGATAGTACCGGCTCCGCTCGACAGCAACCCCGTCGCATCATCGTCGGAATGAGCGGGGCGTCCGGAGCGATATATGGCATTCGACTGTTAACGCTCTTGCGCAGTGTCGGTGTCGAGTCGCATCTGGTCGTCAGCCGGTCCGCTCAGGTCACGCTGGCTTGCGAAACAGATTTGCGACTGGCCGACCTGCAGACGCTGGCTGACGTTACCTATGCCAATGGCGATATCGGCGCCGCTATCTCCAGTGGTTCGTTCCGCGGAGATGGAATGGTGATCGCGCCGTGCTCGATCAAGACGCTGTCAGAAGTTGCCGGCGGTTGCACAACGTCGCTACTGTCTCGTGCCGCTGACGTCATTCTGAAGGAACGTCGTAGGCTGGTACTGATGGTACGGGAAACGCCACTCCATGCAGGCCACATCCGCAGTATGGCCGCGGTCACTGAAAGCGGGGGAATCATCTATCCGCCTGTACCGGCTTTTTACGCCAAGCCGGCCTCACTGGAAGAGATGGTCGATTACACACTGGGCCGTGTCTTGGACCTGTTCGACCTCCACGTGCCAATAACCGGGCGATGGACCGGTGCAGGCAATGCGGTTGCCACGACAGCGTGACTTCCAAGGTCTGAATTTTTCCAGCGTTGATCGACAGGGTAGTCATCCTACGCGCTTAGGTATCCTATCGATTAGCAGTCGATCTGATCGGAATTCTTTGTGAAGACAAGTAAGCTTTGTGACAGGCGAGAACGCAGCGACCGCATACAGTTGCCCGGCATCAATCCGCCGACGCGGAGATCGCCCGGCAGAACGGATATCTGATTTACAACATGCAAAAATCAACCGACGCGACGATCGTCAGGAGTTTCGACATGAAAGAGGTTGTACTTGATCCAGAGGGCGGGGACGGTAGTATTCCGGTGGATTACGAGGCCCCCCGCACCCCAAATGAGGTAAAGGCCGGACGGCGTGCCATCATTGCCGCGTCAGCCGGCAACGCGCTGGAATGGTATGACTTTACGGTCTACGCACTATTTGCCGTCTATATCGGGCAAAACTTCTTTCATAACAACAACCCGACGGTCCAGTTGATGGGTTCCTTCCTCGCCTTTGGCCTGGGTTATGTTGCGCGTCCGCTTGGCGCGTTGCTGCTAGGCTCCTACGGCGATCGAAAAGGCCGGAAGGCTGCGTTGACATTGACGATCATACTGATGGCTTCAGGCACCTTGCTGATCGCGGTGGCGCCGCCTTATGCGGCCATCGGAATTGGCGCGCCGCTCCTGATCGTATGCGGTCGCGTGCTGCAAGGCTTCTCTGCCGGTGGTGAGGTGGGCGGGGCGACCGCCTTCCTCGTCGAGCACGCGCCAGCAGGTCAGAAAGGCCAGTACGCTTCCTGGTTGCAGGCAAGCATGGGTATCTGCAACATACTCGGTGCGCTGGTGGCCACCATGGTAACGACAGTCTTCACGCAGAATCAGATTAACGAGTGGGCATGGAGAATCCCGTTTGTTATTGGACTTGCGATCGCTCCCATCGGGATCTGGATGCGCACGACGCTTGATGAAACGCCGCAATTCAGACTGGAAGAAGAGCGTCTGAGGCGCCAGGGTGTGACGAAGAGAACCCCCTTGCTGCAAGTGATCCACGATTACCCGAAGCAGTTGCTCGCGGGCTTTGGTCTGTCGATTCTGTGGGCTGCTGGCCCATACGCATTGGTCATCTTCATGCCGGTCTACGTGCAAAAATCGCTTGGGTTTGCGGGTTCACAGGCATTCCTCGCCGCATTTATTGGCAATATCTTTCTGACTGCGGGTTGTGTCTTTTCCGGCACGCTTTCGGACAGGTTTGGTCGTCTTAGAGTGATGCGTTGCGGTGCCATTGCGCTATTGGTTGGTGTCTATCCGCTGATGATGTGGTTAAAAGCCTCACATACCACGACAACATTGGTCATTGTTCAGTCGGCATTTTGCACAATGATTTCGCTGTTCGTCGGAGTCGCTCCTGCCGCTCTGTCGGAGATGTTCCCGACCGCAGTCCGTTCATCAGGCATGTCGCTTTCCTACAATACGGCCGTTACGCTCCTGGGTGGTTTCGCGCCGGCCATTCTCACCTGGATCACCTACACCACAGGCGTGGCATTTGCTCCAGCTCTTTATGTGATGGGCGCGGCCATTATGACCCTCGTCGCGATTGCATTTCTGCCAGTGGCAAGTGAGCGCTGAAGGATGTGGGATCCAGGCTCGCCCACGGACTGCCCGATCGAGGGCACTAGCAGGTTGCTGAGCTTGGGCGAAACGATTGGGCTGTGGTGCAAATTACAGGCGCGCGCGCGAAACGGCGTGTTCACCATTGCATTATCGTGCTGAAAGGACCGCCTTCCAAACAGCGGGCGCAGTGGTATCTTTGAGGCGCAACCGTGCGAGGTTGAACTGACCTTTGCGAATGCGATGCATCAACTCGACGCCCGATATCGTAATGGCCGCATTCCTGAAGCGTTTGAAACCGAGCATTGCATTGACCCTGGACTTGATGTTGCGATGATCCTGCTCGATCAAATTGTTCAAATACTTCGACGATCGCAACGTTGTGTCCGCGGGCAGAAACTGGTCCACCTTCATTTCGCGCACCGCGCGGTGAGACGCCGCATAACCGTCCAGCGTGATTGTCTTCGGAGCGAGCCCTTGACTCCTGATCGTTTTTGCGAAGAAAGCCTTGGCCGCAGTGACATCGCGCCTGGGGCTGAGCCGGAAGTCGACCGTCTTTCCTGCGCGGTCAACTGCACGGTAAAGATAGGCCCATTTGCCGCGGAGTTTCACATACGTCTCGTCGACTCTCCACGCACGACCAGCGGATTTCGCAAACCGATCCCAGCGCTTGAGAAACTCCGGCGTGAAGCGTTTGACCCAGCGCATGATTGTAGTGTGTGCCAGCGACAGCCCGCGTTCGGCCATTCTTTCAACGAGGTCTCGAAAGCTGAGCTTGTAACGCAGAGACCAACGCACACAAAGGACTATGACTTCGCGGTCAAAGTGGCGGCCGTTAAACAGCCTGTCGATGTCTACCAGCTTGCTCATAGCCTTCTCGCGCTCGTCAAAACCCAACCTTAACCTACCAGCTGCTCCGATTTGCACCGGAGCCGTATCGAGAAGGTAGCGGCGCAACTGATCGCGGACTATCCTGACCTCAACGTGCTGATCAACAACGCAGGGATCATGCAGCCTGACCAGGCGGGCGGCCACATCGACGACGCGTTGATGGTGTCCACCATCACGACCAACCTGATGGGGCCGAGCCGCATGACGTCGGCGCTGATCGATCATCTGAAGACCCGGAACGACGCGGTTGTCGCCTATACCAGTTCGGTCCACGCTTTTGTGCCGCTGGCTGCGACGGCGGTGTATTCGTCGACCAAGGCGGCATTGCATTCGTACGTCCTGTCGCAACGCTTCATGCTGCGGGACACGAAGATTCGCGTACTCGAGATCGCCCCGCCCTGGGTGCGCACGGACCTCATGAACAGCCGCGAGGCCGAACAGCCGATGCCGCTTGACGCGTTCATCGACGAAACGATCGCTGTCCTCGGAAGCAACGCAGATGAGATTCTGGTCGAAGGCGCGAAGCTGTTCCGCGGCAACCCGGGGCCCGGTGAACACGACCTGGTCAACGGCTTCAATGCACAGATGGCGGAAGTGTTTGGGGGATGATTCGCTGCCTGTCGGATACGTGACGCAGGCAACCTCTGAGCAGAACGGGTCGCTCGTGATGGAAGCGTTCGACATCCCTGTCCCACGAGCGGAGACTACGTCGATGCCGAGCGCTTCTCGTATGTGACCCGGATGGTCTGTTGTCGCGTCACGCCCAGTTCGGCCTCAATGGATTGAATGCTGCGGGACAACGCTGGCTGACTCAGATTGACGTCGGTACTGGCACGACTGAATGTCAGATTCTGTGCCAAGCCCAAGGCGTGACGAAGTTTACGGGTAACTGGCAACGACATCCATCTTGCGGCAGTCTCGTTTCGCTACGGTAAGTTTACCGTGGCGACCCGCGAAGCATATTGGGGGAGATTTGCGCGCGCTGCACGACCTCCATGATGCAGCGGATGAACTGCTCGGAGGCGCGAGTCAGGATCGCGCCTTCGCGCTGCAGAAGCTGCAATTTAAGCGGCGGATGCGAGCGGACGAAATCGAGCGTGACGAATTGCCCAGCGATGTTAATCGCACCGAGCGCATGCGCCGACCATGCGCTGACCACCGCATCGAAGGTGACCGCGAGGTTGTAGAGAAGCGCCTGCGATGTGCAGCGCGTCATTCTTGGGGGCGGCAAACCGTGCTGGCGGAACAGGTCCGCAATGTAGGCCGGATAGATTTCGGTCGTGTCGACGTGCAGCCATTCTGCATCGGCGAGGTCCACAATCCGCGTCGCCTTGGCGAGCTCACCGTCGCGCCGCACCGCGAACGCGGCCGGAAACGATAGCAGATCGACGCAGTGAATCGATGCATCGAGGAACGGCTCGCTCGGCGACGCCAGCGCGAAATCCAGCGTGCCCTTGCGCAGATTGTCGAGCAATCTGGCGGTGGGGTGCTCGAGAAACTCGACCTTAACCTTCGGCGCTTCAAGGCGGAACTGCGCATACGCAGGTGGCAGCACGGTGAGCGCGGCGAGCGGCATCAGGCCGACTGCAATCCTGCCTTCCTGCGCGCCTCGGTCCTGCGCCATCTGCTCTTCAGCGCGCGCCAGCTCGGAGACGATGAGCCGCGCACGGCCCAGCAACGAGCGACCGCTCGCAGTCAGGGTCACGCCATTGTTGGTGCGCCCGAGCAGCTCGACACCAATGTCTGCTTCGAGTTCGCGGATGGCCTTGGTGATCGCCGGCTGGCTGACGAACAACACCTTCGCCGCACCGTTGATGCTGCCGTGATCGGCGACGGCGACGAGGGCGCGGAGTTGATGCAGCTTCATCGACACAGTGACAACTCCAGGGTAAACGAATATGACCAGCAGTTATTGGGATAAAACTTTATCACTATTTTGTCCCCGATTCGGCCCATAGACTGCATCTCGTCGAATCGCACTGGAAGCCTGACGGGCAGTGTTTTCTGGGATCGCGATCGATGACTTTTGCTGGAGAACACGGTGCAGCAGGCAATAAGGATTCCGCGGGAACTGCAGGAACACATTAGCGAATTCGTCGAATTGAGGCGCCGCATTCACGCGCACCCGGAACTGGGCTTCGAGGAGATCGAGACGAGTCGGCTCGTCGCACGGCAGTTGCGCGCATGGGGTTATGAGGTCACGGAAGGTGTCGGCGGCACGGGGGTGGTCGGCCAGTTGAAGGCCGGCCGAGGCCTGCGCTCGATCGGCATCCGCGCAGACATGGACGCGCTGCCGATTGTCGAGAACACGGGGCTGCCGTATGCGAGTCGCGTTCCTGGCAAGATGCACGCGTGCGGGCACGACGGCCATACCGCGATCCTCCTCGCTGCCGCGCATCATCTTGCGCATACCCGGCGCTTCGACGGCACGCTGAATCTGATTTTCCAGCCCGCGGAAGAGGGGCAAGGCGGCGCGCTGCGCATGATGGAAGACGGCCTGTTCGAGCGTTTCCCCTGTGATGGCGTCTATGCCCTGCACAACGCACCGGGATTGCCAGTCGGGGCGTTCGTGGTGCAAAGCGGGCCGATGGCGGCGTCGTCCGACGCCGTGACGATCACGCTCAAAGGCATAGGCGGGCACGCGGCGCAGCCACACGAAAGCCGCGATCCGGTGGTGGCCGCCGCTAGCATCGTGATGGCGCTGCAGACGATCGTGGCGCGCAATGTGCCCGCTGCAGACGCGGCTGTCCTCACGGTCGGTGCGATTCAGGCCGGCGCAGCGCATAACGTCGTGCCGTCGACGGCGCGGGTGCTGGTCTCAGTGCGTGCCACGCGGCCGGAGATCCAGCAGCAGATTGAGGTGCGTGTACGCGAGATCGTTGAGTTCCAGGCGCGCAGCTTCTGCGTCGAGGCAAACATCGATTACCAGCATGTCTCGTGCGTGCTGATGAACACGCCCGCGGAAACCGCGTGGGCGCACGCCGCGGCCGCCGACGTCGTCGGCGCCGAAAACGTGCTGCCGCTGCCGCCGGGCGTAATGGGCAGCGAGGATTTCTCGTGGATGCTCGAGCGCGTGCCCGGCTGCTACGTCGGCCTCGGCAATGGGGAGGCGAGCCGAGGCGGCTGCCTGTTGCACAACCCCGGCTACGACTTCAATGACGACGCGCTACCGGTCGGCGCCAGCTACTGGGTGAATCTCGTCGAGCGCTACCTCGCCGCATAACCTCCGGCGCGACCGCAAGCCCGCGCACTCGCACTCGCACTCGCACGGGACGAGCGGTGCGCCGCTTCCGAACAAGCGCTGACCGCAATCCGCTTCGCATGAACCGAACAAGCGGAATGCCTATCGACCCTCATCCAGGACAACATGCTGACACCGCTGGCCAATCTGACCGATATCGAGGCGCTGGAACGCGCCGATCCCTACGCTTGCGACCGCCTGAGTAGCACTTACGAGATGCTTCGGCAAGGTGCGGCAATCGATCCCGACGCGCGCGCGCTGTCGTTCTTCGCCCGCACCGAGGATTTCGCGCAGCCTCACGCGTGGAATCACCGCGAATGGTTCACTTGCGTGACACGCACCGCGAACATGCTGCGCGGGCTCGGCGTGCAGCGAGGCGACGTGGTGGCCTGCATGCTGCCGAATCTGCCGGAAACGCATCTGGCGATTTGGGGCAGCGAAACCGCGGGCATCGCGTTTCCGGTCAATCCACTGCTTGATGCCGGGCAGATCGCCACGCTGCTGCATGCGGCCGACGCACGCTGGCTGGTGACGCTGGGCCCGGCGTCAACGCCGGGCCTGTGGGAGAAGGCACTTGATGTCGTCGATGAGGTCGCGACGTTGCAAGGGGTGCTAGCGGTCGATGGCGCACGTTACGCTCCAGGCGCTGTCGCCACCGTGCCACTGCCCGCGACCATCGGTAAGCACGGCGCGCGCGTGCTCGATTTTCACCGGACCCTGGAGGCCGCACGCGGCGATGCGCTTGACTTCGCGCCGCCCGCGGCGACCGACATTGCGTCGTACTTCGGCACGGGTGGCACCACCGGCTTGCCGAAGATCGCGACGCGCACGCATCGCACCGAGACGGCCAACGCGTTCGAACTGGGCGCGATGTTCGGCGACGCCCTCTTCGCCCCTGGCCGCACGCTCTTCTGCGGCCTGCCGCTGTTTCACGTCAACAGCCAGATCGGCCTCGGTCTCGCGCCGTGGGCGCGCGGCGCGCACGTGCTGCTGGGGCCGCCCGAAGGGTATCGCGCAAACGGACTGATTGAACGGTTCTGGGAGATCGTTGAACATCATCGCGTGGTTACGTTCTCGGGCGTGCCTACGCTCTATGCCACGCTGCTGAACACGCCGGCAACCGGACGCGACCTATCGAGCCTGCATTGCGGGATCTGCGGCGCGGCATCGATGCCGGTCGAACTGTTGCATCGCTTCGAGCAGCAAACGGGCGTACGCATCATCGAAGGCTACGGCCTGACGGAGGCCGGCTGCGCGTCGTCGATCAACCCGCCGGGCGGCGTGTCGCGCACCGGCAGCGTTGGGCTGCGCCTGCCATGGCAGGACATCCGGATCCTGATCGTCGATGAGCAAGAACGGTATCTGCGCGACGCCGACGCAGGCGAGACAGGCGTGGTCGCCATCAGCGGTCCGAACCTGTTCGCTGGCTACCTCGATCCGCGCCACAACGCAGCCGTGTGGATCGACCGACCCCCCGCGTCTGGCGGCGCGCAGCGTTGGCTCAATACGGGGGACCTCGGACGCGTCGACGCGGACGGCTATCTCTGGCTCACCGGAAGAAAGAAGGACTTGATCATTCGCGGCGGACACAACATCGATCCTCAATTGATCGAAAAACCGCTGCATACCCATCCCGCAGTGGGGCTCGCTGCCGCGATCGGGCGGCCCGACGCGCACGCCGGCGAAGTACCCGTCGCCTACGTGCAGCTGCGCACGGGCGCAGTTGCGAGCAGCGACGAACTGCTGGCGTACGCGGCGGCGCATATCGGTGAGCGGGCGGCCGTCCCGAAGCGCGTGCATATCCTGCAGGCGTTGCCGCTGACAGCCGTTGGCAAGATCTTCAAGCCGGCGCTGCACCGACTCGAGATTGAATCGGTCGTACGCGACGAGGCAGCGCAGTGTGGGGCCGTGCTGGAGCGGCTCGAAGTGGTGGCCGATGCACGGCGAGGGTGGATAGCGCGTTATTGCGTCACTGGGGAAAGCGCGTCGCTGGAGAGCCGGCTGGGCCTTTATACGTTCGGCACGCACAAAGAGCGGGGCTGAACGCCGTCGCGGTCTGGCGTGCGGCCGGGGGCCCCCCAGCAGACTGACGAGCAGCGGGAACGCTTCTCCGCTGTGGCCATTTATTGAAGGAATCCTAATTAAATAGCCGGGCGCGAACCCGACCAGGTAAGTGAGAGTGAGGGGCCAGTCAGGATCAGGCTCCATAAATCGTGGCACATGTACGACAAACGCTTTGGGGAGAAGTGAATGAAAAAAGTAGTGGCAGCGATGATTATGATGACCGCGGGCGTCGCGCACGCGCAGTCGAGCGTGACGCTGACGGGCGTGATCGGCGGCGGGTTCCGGTGGCAGGACGGTGTCAAGGGCGGCTCGCAGTTCGGCTTCGACAACAACAGCGTGACCGGAAATAGCTTCGGGATCCGCGGCAAGGAAGATCTGGGCGGCGGTGTACAGGCGATTTTCGATCTCGAGAGCGGGTTCTACTCCGGCACGGGTTCGCAGTATCTGACGAACACGCTGTTTTCCCAGGCCGCCTATGTCGGGCTGGTGGGCGGCTTCGGCCGCTTGACCTTCGGCCGCCAGTTCAGCGCATTCGAGGATCTTGCGCTGGTGCTCGATCCGAGCCTCGGGCGCGGCAGCGCGCCGACTGTGCCCGCCGCGTTCTACGCGACGAATCCGTTCAATTACGACTCACGTTTCAGCAACACAGTGAAATACCGCGTGAAGTTTGGCGGGCTGGCATTCGGTTCCAGCTATTCGCTGGGCGGCGTTGCGGGCGATATACGAGCCGGATCGAGTTGGTCCTTCTCGACGTTGTATCAGTACCAGACGCTGTCGGCCGGCATCAGCTATCAGCACTCCTACAATAGCAACGCTTCACAATGGGCACAGGCGGTCGAGGCGGGCGGCACCTGGCAACTGGGCGCCGCCCGGCTGTATCTCAACTATACGACGCTCGCCGTGACAGGCGCGTCAGCATTCGCCCCGCAGCGGCGCGACAAGATCCCGGCAGGTGGCATCGTCTACCAGGTAACGCCGGCGTTGCAGTTGACCGCCGCGTTCTACGACGATATCGCCGCCAACCTGGGCAACGTATCGGACGCGGGCGGCCACAAGATCACGTCATATCTGATCGCCGAATATTTCTTGTCAAAGCGTACTGAACTCTATGCCGAGGTCGATCGCAACGGTTTGTCGGGTGCCGACAAACTTGACCCGGTGAACATAGCGGCATTCAATTTGCGGCCCGGCGCGAGTGCGTCCACGGGCGTCTCGATCGGCGTGCTGACGCAGTTCTGAACGGGCTGAGGGCCCGGCATCCAACGCCGGGCCGCCGCGCTACAGAGCCGGCGCGCCCGCGCGACCTGAAACATAGACCGGAGAACAACACGATGCATCAAGTCAAATGTCTCAATGTGCTGACGGCCGCCGTGTGCGCGCTCGTTATGACCCACGCCGTGGCGCAAGGGGGCGGGTCGGCCGTTCCCGGCGACATGGGGCAGACCGCCGCGGCGCCCTTCGCTGGTTCGATGCCCGCAAAGGCGCGGCGCGCGGCGAGCCGGAAACTCGTGAAGCGTATCCAGCAGGTGTTGGGTCGGATCCGCGGTTTGAACTCCACGCGCCTCGTCGTGACGGCTGTGGATGGCGCGGTGACGCTGTCGGGTTCCGTGCCGGATCCGAGCCAGATTGGGCTCGCGGAGGAGGCTGCGCGGAAGGTGGACGGCGTGCGGTCCGTGGAGAACCGCATACGTGTGAGCGCGCTGAACTATTGAGCGCGGTTGCTCGACCTGGTGCAAGACAGGCCCGCCGGCTACGGCGGGCCTGTCCTTGTCCGTCAGCGGACGTTCGGCACCACCGGCCAGGCGCGCTGTGCGGGACGCATGGACTCCCAGTGCCGCGCCATTCGCAAGACGCCGAGATCATCGAAGCGGCGACCGGCAATCTGCAGGCCGATCGGCAATCCCGATGCAGTGTAGCCACAGTTGATCGATGCGGCCGGCTGCTCGGACACGTTGTACGGCATCGTGAACAAAGTGTCGACGAAAACCTTCCGCTGCGACGGAGCGAAGCACGGCGCTTCGGCGGCAAACGGCTGATGCGCGGCCACGGGCGACAGCACGTAGTCGAACGCGTGCGTGGCAGCTACAGTCGCCGCGCGCATCTCAATGATGCGCAGCATCGCCTGGTAAAGGGTCGCGCCGCTGATGTCGCGGCTGTCCTGCGAAGCTTCCCGCAGAATCGGCAGTACCCGCTCGCTGCGTGCCTCTGGCATGTCCTTTAGCATCATATGCATGCGCATCGAGAAGGACGTGACCGCCGCTTCGTACATGTCGGGCCTGAGCCAGTTCGGTAGCGGTTCGACGTGCGCGCCGGCGCGCTCGAAGGCGCTCGCCGCGCCGCGGATTGCTCGCTCCACTTCCCCGTCGACAGAATAGCCGCAGCCGGGGTCGAGCCAGAGCCCGATCCGCACACCGCGCAACGACTGGCTGTCGAGTGTGTTCCAGTCGAGCGAAGCGGGCGGCAGGTTCATGTAGTCGCGCATGTCGGGCTGCGACAGCACGCTCATCATCAGCGCGGCGTCCTCGACGGTGCGCGTCATCGGACCTGCCACGCGACCTTGGAACGGTGGGTCGATCGGCACGCGGCCAAGGCTTGGCTTGAGGCCAAATATGCCGCAGAAGCTTGATGGAATGCGGATCGAGCCGCCGATATCGGAACCGACGTGCAGCGGGCCGTACCCGGCCGCCGCCGCTGCGCCCGCGCCGGAACTCGATCCGCCCGTGTTCTTCGTCAGGTCCCACGGATTGCGCGTGAGCGGATGGAAACTCGACAGCGCCGCCGCGAGCATGCCGTAGTCCGGCATCGTGGTCTTGGCGACGAACACCGCGCCCGCTTCGCGCAAGCGCGCGGCGGGCGGCGCGTCGGCCGTCGCTGGCCGTAACTCAGAAGCGGCGCTGCCAAGTGGAATCGGCACGCCTTTCGTTGCGATGTTTTCTTTGATCGTCACCGGCACGCCGTCGAGCGGTCCGAGGGGCACACCGTCCGCCCAGCGTCGCTCGGATGCGCGAGCCATCACGAGTGCCTGTTCACGATCAAGCGCGTAGGTTGCGTGAATATGCGGCTCCCAGGTCTCGATGCAATCCAGCACGGACCGCGTGACTTCGACGGGCGAGAGCGTCCGGTCGCGATAGCGGGCGAGCAATGCGGTAGCACTGAGTTCGTTCAGTTTCGTCATGTAGCGTTTCCAGTAGGGACGGGATGCGGACGGCGCCAGGTTGCGCCGACGCGGTGCGGCGTGCAGCCGTCAGACTTCGCGGCTGCGCGGATAGAGCATCACGGCGACGAGGCTGACCATCAGCGATGCGAATACGTACCAGGCGGGCGCGAACGGACTGCCGGTTTTTGCAATCAACCAGGTGACGAAGAATTGCGCGGAGCCGCCGAAGATCGTGACGCCGAGGCTGTAGATAACCGACATGCCGGTGGCGCGAAATGCCTGCGGCAGCCCTTCGAGCATCAGCGCGCCGCCCGCGCCATAGCCCATCGACATGCAGACGGCGATGGCGACACTCAGCGCAAGAATCAGCGCGACATTGTGCGTCTGCGTCAGGACCAGGAAGGTGGGAAAGATCATCCCGAGGGCGATCAGCGCGCTGATGACGGGCAGCGTCTTGCGGCTCTTCATACGGTCACCCAGCCAGCCGAAGCAAGGACCCGTGACGAGGATCGTCGCGCTCGACGCGCACACCGAAGCAAACGCCAGGGTACGGGGCATGTGCAAGACCGTCGTCATGTACGTGGGCATGTAAAAGATCATGATGTACATCGATGCAGTCGAGCCCATCATCATTAAGGCACCAAGGGCGACTGTGCGACCGTGCTCCGCGATCAGCCGACCGGCACGCGGCGGCTCACCGCCGACCACCAGCGTTTCGTCGAGCTGCCGCCGGATCACCCAGCCGACCGGCCCGATGAGCAGGCCAATCAGAAACGGGATGCGCCATCCGTAGCTTTCGAGCTCCGACGTGGAGAGCGTCGCGGCGAGCACCGCGCCAGTCGCGGCGCCGAGCAACGCTGACGCGCCCTGGCTTGCGCCCTGCCAGCTCACGTAGAAACAGCGCCGGCGCAGCGCGGCTGATTCAAGCAGGAAAGTCGACGCGACGCCGATCTCGCCGCCCGCAGACAGTCCCTGCAACAGACGCCCGACGACCAACAGGATGGGAGCGGCGATGCCGATCTGCGCGTAGGTCGGTATAAGGCCGATCAACGCAGTGCCCGCCGCCATCAGAGCGATCGTGAGCGTCAGTGCCGCCTTGCGTCCGCGGCGATCCGCATGCAGGCCGATCAGCACCGCACCGAACGGACGGATGGCGAAACCCGCGCCGAAGGTGGCGAGCGAAAGCAGCAGTGATGCGTTGGGCGAAGCGGCGGGAAAGAACAGCTTGCCGATGATGGCTGAGAAGAAGCTGTAGACCGTAAAGTCGTAGACTTCAAGTGCGTTGCCGAGCGAGGTTGCGACAATCGCCCGGTAGCTCGAACGCTTTGGTGCGACGGGATGCGCTTGCGCCAGCGCTGCTTTCGTGAATTCGGAGGAAGACATATTGACGAGTGCTCGACAAGGGAAACTGCGGTTCCCGGCGGCGCAACGTGATACAAGCGGAAGGATGCGTTACGCCGCCGGTCGGTGCAGCGATCTTAGGCAGAAAAAAAACGCATCGCGAATCACTTGTTCTTATGGTTATAACCGGCGATACCCGTGGGGCACAGAGACGCGCAACGAGGAAGGGCAATAGGGTTACGACCTTGCTGATCACTTCAAGCGTTCCCCGGCGCTGCTCGGTCCGGACGTTGGCCGATGCTTGCAGACGGGCGTTCGAACGTCGACTTCGCACAGATGCCGGCAATTGCACGGGCCGAGTCGGCGGCCCGCCGGCTACAGGGGCAAAGCGGTTCCTGAATCCATAAAAGTGGCTGCCCTGAAATGTGCAGGACGTGTTGGACCGTATTCACGCCCTCGACTTGCTGTGCGGTATCGACGGCTAGCGCAATCTGTCCGTCTTCCGGCACAGAACCAGATAGCGTCACATGGCCGTCGCGAGCTCGGACGATGATGCGCGTGGCGTTCAAGCCCCGAGTTCGCCCAAGCGCAGTCTCGATCTTATGGGCGAGTTTTCTGTCCGCTTTTTTCGACGCTTGGGCTGACGTCGTGGCGGATGCGCCAGGCGCTTCCGCCGTATTACTTGTGGCGCTGTCTGTGGGCTGAGCGGAAGCGCCACCTGTAACGGCCAGAAGCGTCGCCACCAAGAGTCCTTGCAGAATTCGATTGTGACGAGTCATGTCATTCCTTCGGTCAATATCAATGAGCGGATTGCGCAAGCGTTTTACGCCGTCGCTGCGGATTCTAGAGCCGCGTCATGAGTCCGACCGATGCGCCGATCAGCGTGTGGCCGCCTGGATTCAGTCCGAGTGCGGCAATGTTGGCCGGATCGTAGCGGTAGGTGCCGGAGAAGCCGTTGCGATCCAGCTCGGCGTAGAGTTCGGTTCGCTTTGAGAGGAAATACTCGGCGATTGCATAGCTCGTGAGCTTGTGGCCACCCGCACCTTCGACATTGCCGAGGTTGCCGGCGATATCGTCATAGAAAGCTGCGGTGACCTGGAACGTTGGTGTGAATACCCACACGACGCCACCGCCCGGAATCCTGTCGCGCCGCCTTGGCGCGCTTACGGCGCTTCCCGTGACGCTGAGGTCGTTATAGCTCAGATAGAGGCGCGCGCTTCCAAGCTGAAGCGTTCCGCCAGTCTGAAAGGTCTGCGCCCATTGCGTTGCGCTCGCGTTCCATGTCTTCTGATAGGAGGCGCCACCCAGCAACGGCCCCCACTGGTACATCGCCGAGCCAGCGAAGTTGGTGCCGGCACGCGTGTCGCCCGCGACACCACCTGGAGAATAGCTGGCTCCGAAGCGGAACCCGCCGACCTGCCCGATATACTTGATCGTGTTGTTGAATCTCGAATCAAGCGTGAAGTAGTTCGTGCCGAACATGACGCCCGGCTCGATGGCGAGGGACTGGCCGTTCCCTCCGGTCGGGTCGAGGAGAATGCCGAGGTCTGTGTTTGCATTTAGTTGCCGACCGAACGTCAGACGGCCGAAATCCCCTGTCAGGCCAACAAAGGCCGCTTGCGAGAACAGCGTGCCCGGCGTTTTCAGCGCCCCCGTGCCGCTGCTGAAAGCCGTCTCGAGCTTGAATATGGCTTTGAGACCGCCGCCCAGGTCTTCCTTGCCGCTGAGCCCGAACTGGTTGCCATTAATGATGGTGTTGTCAAAACCGACTGCACTTCCGCCCTTGAGGCCGTTCGTCCAGCGCATGCCGCCGCCGACGTCACCATATAGTGTTACGCTCGACTGAGCATGCGACGTGTTCGAGAATAGGCTCAGCACTGCCGCCGACAGCGCGATTTTCAAACAGGGTGCAAATAGTTTCACCTGATCTCCTCTCATAATTAGTATCGCTAAGTAGATGCTGCTGCTGAAACGGGGGCGAAGCGCGAGGCTACGCTTTGCGTAGCCGGTCGCTAGCCGGCCACGCGAGGCGTGCTTATCCCAGGATCTCGATCAGTGAACTGATGTGTCCTCGACCGCCAATGCCATCGTCGCTGACCTCGACATACCAGGCGGTCCTGCTGCCGTCCTTGATCTCGATTGCTGCGGCGAATTGATCACCCGCCTCCACCATGGGCACGGAATGCCATTGAGCGGCGCGCCAGTCCAAAGTCGGTTTGTTATGTGAGTAAAACAGCTTGACCGTCGGGGCAGACGTATCGGTTCCGATTCGCGCCGTCACTTCCAGTTTTCCGGTCCGTACCTGACCTTGCACCTCGATCGTGGGAATGCGGCGCCCGAGAAACGTATGGGCAAGCCACATACGCCACGCTGACAGGGGTTCCGTTGCAGTAAGGCGGTCCGCTATGATGTGCGGAACGACACGAACGACTGAAAGCTCGATGAAGACGTTGAATCCGGCGGTGGCCCGAGTGCTCAAACGCCTGCATTATCCGCTCGAGGTGATACCGACTTGCGTGCGCTGGTACGTGGCTTATCCGCTGAGCCCGCGGCACCTTGAAGACATGATGGCTGAGCGCGGCGTTTCGGTCGATCATTCGACTGTGCACCGCTGGGCCATCAAGCTGTTGCCGGTGCTGGAGAAAGCGTTTCGCCTCCGCAAGCGGCCGGTTGGCAAGAGCTGGCGGATGGACGAGACCTGCATCCGCGTCAAGGGGGAATGGCGAAATCTCTACCGGGCCGTCGACAAGGACGGCAACACCGTCGACTTTCTGCTACGGGCCCATCGGGACAAGACTGCAGCCCGGCGTTATTATGAGAAATCGATCGCCCAGAATGGTGTGCCCGAGACGGTAACCATCGACAAAAGCGGCGCCAATCTCGCCGCGCTCGAAGCGATCAATGCTGAGCGTGAAACGTCCATCAAGATCCGCCAGTCGAAATATCTCAATAACCTCGTCGAACAGGACCATCGGGCGATCAAGCGACGCACGCGGCCCATGCTGGGGTTCAAGACTTTTCGCTGTGCCCGGATCCTTCTGGCCGGCATTGAGGTTATGCGCATGATAGCGAAAGGACAGATGAAGTGTGCTCGCGGAACCGATCCGTCCGCTGCTGATCAATTCTACGACCTTGCAATATAAGCAGTACTTCGCATGTCGATCTCGGTCATCCCTCGGAACTTACAGCGACAAAGCCCGTTGTGGTGCTTTCGACTTCATGGGAATGCATGGTTGACTCCAGAAAGTTGGAAAGAAAGTTCCGGGCTAGGGAACTGCAGGGATTCCGTCAGGACTCGACCCGGATAGGAGTCCTGATAGAAACTGAAGGAGTCGGGTAGCTCGGGCACGCCGCTCCTGCTGTGCTTACGCCTTCATCTGGCGCATGGCGTCAGCCAGCATCCAGAGGTCGCGGTTAAGCTTCACGTTCTGGTCGATGCCGGTAAGGGGGCGTGTGGACATGGAACGGCCTGTGCGCGAACGTCCGTGCAGGCCTCCCTTGGTGAGGTTTTCCTGCACACGGTTAAAGACGGTCCAAAGGTCGTCGCGGCGATCCTCGAAGCGACGCGGCGCGAGCAACTGGCTGTCGGTGACAGGGGCCGGTGCCTGTGGGTCGGTCGGATCGTAGCGCAGCGCGAGTGCTGAGCGGGTGAACGCATGCTGTTCGTCCCCTCGAGTGTAACGGCGTGCATACCTTCCTTCTGCTCGCGGATCAGGTCGAAGTCGTCGAACACGTCGAACGCGCCGTTGATAACGTTCTGGACGATGTTGCCCTTGTGCGGGACACGGATATCGGAGACGTTGTCGCCTGCCACCATGCCGTTCTGGCATACGAAGCGCAGCACGCCCGCGAGCATCTGGTAGCTACTGGTGCCGTCGTGCGAATTGGGCAAGATGATCTCATTGGCTTCGTCGCCGGTGATCTGGTCGGCGTGGCGAAGCCGCCTCATGTGTTTCGTGTACTCAAGGCGGTCGTCATGGCGTACGCGGGTCTGGCAGACCATGAAAGGCTGGAAGCCTTCGTTGCGCAGGCCGCGCAGCACGTCGATGGTCGGAATGTAGGTGTAGCGCTCGGAGCGGCTTTCGTGCTTGCCGTCCGCGAAGATGGACGGGGCAACGCGGCGGATCTGGTCGTCCGACAGGGGCGAGTCGGCGCGAAGAATCGGGGAGCCGTAACGGAAAGAGGAAGCGAATTGCATGGCAATCTCCACAAGAAAAACGTTGAACGGTGTTGCGCTGACCGGGATGAGCCGCCGCGCGGCGAGCGAGAATGTGGAGGCCGCATGCGGCCTTCACCTAGACGGTTCTTGAGAGGTTTTGCGTCAGGGGTTGAAGCCCATCAGGGTCGAGACGCGGAGCGCAGCTTGACGCGAAGCGCGAAAACCCGGCCCGCTGTGTGAGCGGAGGGAGACGCCCCGCCGGCAGCCAGTTACGTGACATTGCAATCGAGTGGGTACAACCGGCGAGCCCATCGCTCATCCTCCGCGTCATCGCCCGCGCCCCAGTCGACTTACCATTCTGGCAATCGGAATGCGCTAACATGTCTGTCACCGCCGGACGGCAAATCGGTTAGAACAACCGGAAAGGGAATCAAGATGCGGTCCGCACTGGACCGCGAGGGGAATGTCTGGTCAGTCGAAGCGCTACAGGCTCGTCACGACGAGCAACGGGAGACTCCTGATCTTGTTTGTGATCACCCGCCGTGTGGATGCGCAGTGCGCTTTGTGCATCGATACCAGCAGAACCGGTCCAACCGGATCGAGCCAATCGACGTACCGGCCTATATTGGGCTCACAAGTGACTCCGAACATGTCGCCGGATGCCGGTATGACGCACCGTGCAGGTTGACGGCCATTGTCGCGGACTCCGATCCGGATTTCATCAAGACACTCGAGACCGGAAAACGCGAGTTGCGCCTGCTGGTCCTGCACAACGGTCTGCGTGGGAAGGGGCTTTCCGGCACAAGGCTGACAGGAACGGGCACGGCCACTGGAACGTCGGGCGGGAACACTACGATCGATGTCACCCAGTCCGAAAAGAAGTTCTCCAGCTATCTGCGCACGACGGCGGATCTCGTTGCATTGGGTGCGCTTTGTGAATCGGATGCGTTCCTGGCATCGGAACTGGTCCGGCGTTTCGGTACCCGGCGTATTGCCTGGAAGGAATTTTACTTTGAGCGGGAACGCTATGACGACGCCTGGGAGCTTGTGAGAGCGGGCGGGTCAAATGCATTCCCGATTGCACCGGCGGGCACCGTGCACACCCACCACATACCGTCGCCGGGCGGAAAGTATGGAAGCAGCTTTCTGAATTGCCACGCGCTATACCGCACAACCGGCGATCCCGACCGTGTGGAAACGTTTGAAGCCAGCATTGCTCATGAAGACGGGAAATGGCTTGCTGACTTTCCGGCGGGCACGGATATCGTCATGTCCGGTATCTGGCGACTGCTGGACCGGGTCGAGAAGGAGGGGAAGGACCCACGCAATCCTTCCAGGATCGTCACATACGTGACGCACAAGTTGATGCTTCAACCAAAATTCCGGCGCCAGGTTATCGGCGCTGGGGTGTAGTGATCGAAAAAATAAAAATTGTCAGCGGGAAATAAAAAGTGTCACGGATTTGGCGATCACCCTACTATTTGGGACGATCGAGTTCTGCCGGAGTTGCCGGGGTGGTGGCATGCAGTTGTTCGCAATGGGGTCTCGAGGTGCTGGCGAAGGTTTGACGTGCAGGGCCGGCGACTACGGGCGCATTATCCGGACGCTTAAAGAGCAATGCGTGCATCGGCATCGATTCGAGACGCTGCAACACGCCAGCCGTGTGATTACCGACTGGATTCAGTTTTACAACCATCGATGGCCCCACCAGCCGCTGAAGATGAAAACACCGGCTGAGGCATTCGCTTTAGCTGCTTAACCTGTGCAGGTTTGGCTGGGTCAATACACAGGAACCTACGCGGGCGGCGAGTTCTGGCCGACTTTGGGAAAAACTAGCAATAAAGCAACCTATGGCTACCCCAAACTTTATTGTCCGCTCGTGGCACTGGAGCGCTTGCTGTCAGCTCCAATGCGTCGCTCACGAACGTCTGGCTGGAGCAACCAAAAAGCGATGCCGACATTTACCCGCCGCTCAAGGCTGAAGTGGGCACGACCGGGACCACAACGCTGGACGGATGTGTAGCGTCGCTATAGATCGTTAGCACGCCAGCGAGCGAATTGAGCAGTGTCGGAATCGGCGGGATGCCTTGAGGCAAGTCGCTGGCACCAACGGCCACGCGCAGGCTATGACCTTGAGCAATCATCGCACTGGTCGGGAATATCTCCACCGGTACCATCACGGCGTTGCCGCTACCTACGGCTTGCACCGATGCTTGGGTGTAGGGATGCCAGGGCTGAATCATCAGCCCGTTCATGTAGCGAGAACGGGTGGTGTCTACCGCGCGCAGCGAGGCGGTCTGGGTGCCGTTGGTCAACGGCGTGGCGTTGCCGTTGCTGTCGACGTCGTCAACCCTTACAGATAGGGCGGCGTCGCTGGCCGTGGTCGAAATCCACACATCCGCCTCGATCGGACCATTGATATAGGTGTCACTGGTCATCGGCGACGTCTGGTATTTCACGTCGGTCTGCTCCGCCAGGTCATCGTTGGTTTGACAGGGCAGGGGAATCACCCCGGTGATCCCGGCCGTCCACTGAGACAGGCTAATGGAGCAGAGACCATTGAGCGGCTCCTGCACAACTTTGTTGGATGCCTCGCCAGCCGTCGATGCGGTGGACGACAGGCTGCGATCACCGTGTAGGAGCAATTTCTCGGCCTGGACCTGGGGATTGGGCCAGTCGGTTGCGGTGACGAAATGATTGTAGCCGTAGACGTACTGGGTGACGTTGGGAAGCTGGTCTGCGCCTACGTCCATGCCCTTGACGTACTGGTCGAACCACTGGAGTTCGATATGGTCGAGCACGGGCACACCGTCTGCCGGCAGGTCGGCTTGGCCGGAAGTCGCCTGGATATGGGTCCAGGGACCGATCAATAGCTTGGCTGGAACGTGAGTTTTGAGCTCTTCGTAACTGATCGGCTCACTACGCTGGAAAATGTCGTGCAAGCCGCCGACGATGAAGGTTGGCACGGCGATCTTGCCGTCGTTCTCCAACGGTGATCGTATCGCCCAGAAGTTGCCGTCCTCGGCTGTTGAGGGATCGCCGCTCAAACCTTGCAGAAGGAGCGGCACCTGGAAATCCGTCACCGCGCCTTCGATATGATCGAGAATGGCCGTAGCGCCCAGAGCAGGATTGGTCAGTGCGATCGGATCCATCAGGCTCAGGGCCGACACCGCGCTCAGCCAGATCGGTACGAAGGTGGTATTCATCTGTCCGCCCGTGAAGACGATGTCGCGGTAACCATCCCCGATCGGCGCGATCGGGAAGGCAGCCTTCACGGCGGGATGATCCTGCGCGGCAGTGATGATGGCGGCAATGGCAAGGTAAGAAGTGCCCCACAGGCCAATGCTGCCGTTACACCAGGACTGGTGGGTTACCCAATTCTCGACGTTGGCGTAGTCGGACTGCTCGGTGGTGCCGAAAGCATCCCAGGAGCCCGTGGATTGACCCGTGCCGCGTACGTCCACGACGACGGTCGCATAACCGTGTTCGATGATGTATGGGTCAGCGCCATGAAACAGCCCGGTATATTGATCGACTTCGGCGTTATAGGCGGTCTCGACCAACACCGTCGGAAAGTTGCCCGGTATGGCATTGCCGTTGCTGTCGGCCGGCAGGGTCACGAAGGCCGCAAGCTGCGTGCCGTCGGGCATGGTGATGTACTGAGTATTCTCTGTCACCGTGTTGGGATACAGCACGGGTGGGTTGTAGTCGACCCATTTGGCGCCGCTGTTGCTTTTGATCGAAGTACCCGGTTGGCTGGTCAAAGCGCGGGTACCCAAGGTTGTCCAAGTCGTGCTTCCTGAGGCAGATGTGCCGTTGGAAGGAGCGGTGCTGTTCCCGCTGTTCCCGCAGCCGGTTAGCAGGATCGCAAGCACCAGAGTCTGGCCAACAGAAAACCACAGCCGGTGAAGCGGCGTCTTTTTCGTTTTCAAGAGTATCTCCCCCTACTGACTATATTTTTATTGGGAACGAAGATTATTCAAACGATTCCCCTCAATACATTGGTCGCAGCGACATTAGCAAATCAACGTATTAAATCAACGTTCGTTTAACTGTTAATCGATATGCGGCCGGTACTACCACATCCATTTCCGCTCTTCACGCACTGCTTCAGGTAGATGCATCATCCGCGCGGCGAAGTCGCAACGTTTGGTCTTCAGCTAACAGTCTTGAGCGACCGCTATTCGGCAGCGGAGTTCGAGTTTTAAAGGTCCGGAGTTGGCTGGCAAGTGATCGTTGAGTGTCACAGCTGAACGATTGCGGACACTCATCAGGTGTTTGAGCGAAAGGCAGGGTGGGGATGGGACGAGTTGTACGCCCGCACACCGGTTATGCCAATCGCAACCCTGACGGACTTGCCCACCCGGCTCAACATTCCTACCAGTGTGTCGATAGTGAATTTCCGACCTTCCTGCTCAGCACATCCAATACGCGCGGGCGCGAAACCATCAGGATCTGAGCGGCGTCCGCCTGTTTCAGATGATTTTTCGCGATCCAGGTCGATAACTCAGCCATCAGCTGCTCTTTCAAGCGCCGCGTGTCGTTGATCTGCTTTTGAGAGGCATCGAACAGGAGCTTAGCTCCCGCCGGGGGGGAGCCAAGCTCCAGAAACAGGTTGGCTCCTCGCTTCGTCACATGACGAATTTCAGTGTCAACCTTCATTTTTGATCCTCCGCGCGTTTGCAACGGCGCGATAACGAATGATGGCAATGTCGATGTCATGCTTTATCTTCGCCTGGGACTCCTTTTTAAAGCAATGGACGATGTAGAGAGCTTCCTCAGGCTATGGCGACATAGAACACCCGGAAGGAAAGAGTCGAGGCAAGCACCGCGCCAGTCGTGGCGCCGAGCAACGCTGACGCGCCCTGGCTTGCACCCTGCCAGCTCACATAAAAACAGCGCCGGCGCAGCGATGCTGATTCAAGCAGGAAAGTCAACGCGACGCTGATCTCGCCGCCCGCCGACAGTCCCTGCAACAGACGCCCTGCGACCAGAAGAATGGGAGCAGCGATGCCGATCTGTGCGTAGGTCGGTATGAGGCCGATCAACGCAGTACCGGCCGCCATCAGACCGATTGTGAGCGTCAGTGCCGCCTTGCGTCCGCGGTGATCCGCGTGCAGGCCGATCAGCACTGCGCCGAACGGACGGATGGCGAAGCCCGCACCGAACGTGGCGAGCGAAAGCAGGAGCGATGCGGTGGGCGAAGCGTCGGGAAAGAACAGCTTGCCGATGATCGCCGAGAAGAAGTTATAGACCGTGAATCCGTAGACATCGAGCGTGTTTCCGAGCGAGGTTGCGACCATCGCGCGGTAGCTCGAACGCTTTGGTGCGACGGGATGCACTTGCGCCAGCGCTGCTTTCGTGAATTCGAACGAAGACATATTGACCAGTGCTCGATAAGGGAAACTGCGGTTTCCGACAGCGCGACGTGATACAAGCGGACGGACGCGTTACACTGCCGGTAGGTACAGCGATCTTAGGTAGAAAAAAACGCACCGCGAATCACTTGTTCTTATGGTTATAACAGGCGATACCCGTGGGGCACAGAGGCGCGCAACGAGGAAGGGCAATAGGGTCACGACTTTGCAAGTCTGCGATCGGTCGCACGCGACCCGCAACACCGGTACGGACGATTGCCATTCATCCAGGTTCATAACACGTTCTTTTAGATCCACGAACTGGACTATAGATCGATCATCCTATTGAGTTGACGGGCCCGTATTCCAGGCGGCTGGTGAAGAACTGAATTTGAGTGGCAAGCGGGCTGGCCCAATCTACCCCTTGCGAATTTGGAGCCTCGACTCGTGATCGCGGCGCTCCTGAATCTTTGAAGCCGGGCATGATGTTCGTCCGGGGCTCGATGTAGCGATGGGTCGCCATGACCACACGCGCACAGCGCGAAGTGCACCGCCTGCTGACTGCACCGGTAGCCGATGAGCAACGCTTGGCTCTCGACCAACTCCTTTTGCCGCTTACCGGTCGCCCCGTCAGTAAGCTGGCGTGGCTACGGCAATCGCCGGGCGAACCCAGTGCGAAAGCCGTTGTCGCACATTCATGATGAACGCTCCTTTGCCGTGGACGTCGCGACGTCTCCACTCCGGTATAAAAATCTCTAGGGTAGCGAGAGTCGTCCATCACATCAGAGTCATTGCGTCAATATCCCGTGTGCCCCGGTAGGGGGCCGTTTGATCGATCACTTCTACCAAACGCGACGAGATGTTCCTTAACGGTACCCGTAATTGCCGTGAGATCTGAACCAATCGCCACGAAATCGTATCCGCAGTCGACATAACGTTGCGCCGCTTCAGTCGTCCCTGCGACAGTCCCGATCGGGCGGCCTCGTTTGTGGCATACCTTTACTGCCAATTTCATCATGTCCTGGACTTCAGGATGTAGCACGTCACCAAGTCGACCCAAACTGGCCGCAAGATCGTTAGGACCGACGAATATCGCATCAACTCCTTCCACAGACGCGATTTGATCCAGTTCCACGAATGTGTTTGCGGTTTCGACCTGAACTATCGCCGCCAGGTTGCTTTGACAGATTTTCAGGTAGTTCTGCACTGCCCCATAGCGACTGGCGCGCTGAACTCCCGCCACCCCACGTATCCCCGCGGGCGGGTATCGCATTGAGCGAATTGCCTGCGCAGCATCATCAGCGCCCTCAATCATCGGAAACATTAAAGTCTGCGCCCCGGCATCTAGGACACGCTTGACGACAACAGGATCGTTCGTCGGTATTCTCGTCACGCAGCCAGCAGGTGTTCCTGATATGGCGCGCTGAATTTCCACGACATCACCCAGGTCCAACGGCGAATGCTCCATATCTACGACGACAAAATCGATACCAGTCCAACCGATTGCTTCTGCACAGGTTGCCGATCCAGACATCAACCATGTACCGACTTGCAGTTCTTTGTTGTCTAGTCTCTGCTTGAATAGATTAGTCACTTGCATCAGAATTTTCCTTGTCAG